>CALHCK010000247.1 GCA_937936695.1 uncultured Polaribacter sp. | reverse complement strand
AGCCTACATGTCTGGGCAAGTAGATTTTGCTAGAGAAAACGGATATGTAGAAACTGTTTTAAACAGACGTAGATATTTAAAAGATATTAACTCTAGAAACGCTGTAGTAAGAGGTGCTGCTGAAAGAAATGCTGTTAATGCCCCTATACAAGGTTCTGCCGCAGACATTATTAAGTTAGCCATGATAAATATTCATAATAGATTTATTAAAGAAGGTTTTAAGTCTAAAATGTTATTACAAGTACATGATGAATTGGTTTTTGATGCTCATAAAGACGAATTAGAAATAATAAAACCTATTATAAAACACGAAATGGAACATGCCTTTAAAATGGAAGTTCCGTTAGATGTAGAAATAGGGATTGGACAAAACTGGTTAGAAGCACACTAAATAATGCAAGTAAATTATATAGACAATTATAACGGCCTGAATGAAAACATTGTTAGGCTCTACAATTTTGATAAAGAAGAGGCTATAAAATTCAGGAATTTATTAATAGAAACAGTAATTATAAAAAAGGAAAAATTAGATATATCTACAACCGATTTTATTTACCCCGAAAATTGTAATTTAATATTTGGTTTATTTAAAACCGATGAAGGGATACTGACAAAAGACGACTATAATTTCTTTTGTATTTTAACCTTAGAAGGTTTTAAAAAAATGATAGACTTACTAGAACCCTTTTGCGTTAAAGAGTCTAAAGGGTATCAATATTTATATGATATAGATACACCTACAGATTTACTATTTTGTCCTTCTGCTACATAAAAAACAAATCACAAGAAATATTTTAAAAACCCATTTCTTGTGATTTATAATATTTTTTTAGTTTGCTGATGCTACAGGAACATCTTCAATATCTTGGTCTCCGTAAGTAAAACCACCTTTACCATTCCATTCATTATCTATAGCCATATGAGCAGTAAATTTAGCTAAATAAGTACCTATTGCAGGCGCAGGTACAGATACTAAATACTCACCTTCTAAGCTTACCACTTTTGTTACGGTTCCGTAACCCGTAGCTCTTATTGCACCTGTAACATTTTTTACAACAATACTACTACCCGATCCTGCTATTGCCTGAGTAATTTCTACTGTACCAGACACTGTGTTTGTAGAAGGAGTTACTAGTAAAGAAAAATGTGCTATTGGCGCTCCAGGCATTCCTACATTCCCAATAGTTCCTTTTGTTAAATACGTACCTATAATTGCTTTTGCTTCAGCTGTTTTTTCCATGATGTTATTTTTAATAAGTTTGGTCCTACTCTATTTATAAGGCTTTTCGGTATCCCCTTTTTGTTTTTTATAACAGCGGCCGCTAGATATAACTACATTACAAATTTACTTTAAAGGCTATTTTAATTTATGAGTAGTAATACTCGTTTAAAAAAATCAGTAAAAGTTATTAAGTAAAAACAATTACTTTCTTTGCCTTTTAAATTATTGTCGAACATGTATCTTTGTATAATAGCAACACAATAATTTAAATTTGGCTCCTAAACATTTTATTAAATTTAAAACTTCTGTAAAAGATAGTAAGTTACCCAATAAGTTTACATTTCCTTTTTATTATCAACCACATTTATTGGCTAAAATAGCAACAGAAGAGTTGCAAAAGTATCTAGAAAATCAAACAGATTTTAAACACAATTTCGGTATTTCTTCTAAAGATGATGCACTTGCTATCGGAAAAATGTTTGGTGTTTTAGTAGTTAAGGATATAAACAATGAAATTGGATATTTAGCAGCATTTTCAGGAAAACTTAATGACAATAGTTTCCCTAAAATGTTTGTTCCTCCTGTTTTTAATATGAGAACTGATGGAAGTTTTTATTTAAAAGGAGAAGAAGAAATTAATCAAATAAACAAGCAATTAAACACGCTTAATAATGACGCAGCATACATAGCTATAAAAAAAGAATACAATAGCTTAAATACTATAATTAAAAACGATTTAATCGCTGAAAAAGAAAGATTAAAACAAAAAAAAAGAGATAGAAAGCAACGTAAAAAAGACGGATTAACTACATTAAACATATCTGAATTTAAGGAACTAGAAAAACAGTTAGTACAAGAAAGTTTTAATGATCAATTTTATTTAAAAGAACTCCAAGAGTATTATGATGATAAAATTCTAGTAATAAAAAACCAACTTTCTTTCTTTAAAGATAAAATAGATACTTTAGAAAAACAGAGAAAAGAAAAATCTAATTATTTACAGCAAACTCTTTTTAAAAATTACTCGTTTTTAAACAAAAAAAAAGAAACAAAACATTTATTAGATATTTTTAATAATCCTGATATAAAACCACCTGCTGGTTCTGGCGAATGTGCTGCTCCTAAATTATTACAATATGCTTTTTTAAATAACTTAACACCTATTTGTATGGCAGAATTTTGGTGGGGAGTGTCTCCTAGTTCTGCTATAAGACAACATAAAAACTTTTATCCTGCTTGCCAAAGCAGATGCAAACCAATTTTAGAACATATGTTAAAAGGGATTGAGATGGACGATAATTTGTTGTTAGAAAATTTAGCAGAAAAACAAGAATTAAAAATTGTTTATGAAGATGATGTTTTAATTGTAGTAAACAAGCCTTCAGAGTTCTTATCGGTACCAGGTAAAGAAATTAAAGATTCTGTATACACAAGAATCAAGAAAAAATACCCAGAAGCTACAGGTCCTTTAATTGTGCATCGCTTAGATATGTCTACCTCAGGAATTCTGTTACTTACAAAAACTAAAGAGGCAAATAAAGTTTTGCAAAGTCAGTTTATAAACAGAACTGTTAAAAAACGTTATGTTGCTTTGTTAAACGGTATTTTAACTAAAAAAGAAGGCATTATACAACTTCCATTACGTGTTGATTTAGATGATAGACCTAAACAATTGGTAGATTTCATCCATGGAAAAAATGCAAAAACCAAATGGGAAACAGTTGCTATAAAAAACGGTAAAACAAGAGTAAATTTTTATCCTATTACTGGTAGAACGCATCAATTAAGAGTGCATGCTGCCCATAAAGATGGTTTAAACACTCCTATTATTGGCGATGATTTGTATGGTACAAAAACAAACAGATTACATCTTCATGCTGCAGAAATTACCTTTACGCATCCTTCAACAAATAAAGAAACAACTTTTAAAATAGATCCTGATTTTTAAAGTTTGATATTATTTTTAATTAAAATGCATAAAAATTTATTTTGATACATTCTCTACACTATTATTATGTGTAATTTTGCAATTGAAAGTTATGAGTATTATTTCTAAAGACATACAAAAAGCAATTACCATTTTAACTAACAATAATTTGGTAGCTATACCTACAGAAACGGTTTATGGTTTGGCGGGTAATATTTTTAGTAAAAAAGCAATAAAAAATATTTTTAAAACTAAAAAAAGACCTTTATTTAATCCATTAATAGTTCATATTGCTTCTATAGATAATTTACAAGATATTGTTTCTGAAATTCCTGAAAAAGCTGCAATGTTAGCAAAAGCATTTTGGCCTGGTTCAATGACTTTAGTTTTAAAAAAGAACCCTATAATTCCTGATATTATTACTGCAGGAAAAGATACTGTTGCAGTACGTATACCTAACCACCCAGTAACTTTAGAACTCTTACAAAAACTACCTTTCCCTTTAGCCGCACCAAGTGCAAATCCGTTTAACAATATTAGCCCAACAAAACCAGAACATGTTGAGGGGTATTTTAAAAATGATATACAACAAGTATTAGATGGCGGAGCTTGTAAAAATGGCATAGAATCTACAATTATAGGCTTTGAAAATAACGAACCTATTATTTATAGATTAGGCGCTTTATCTATAGAAAAAATAGAAGCTGTTATTGGCAAAATAGCTATTAAAAACACAAAAGAAGAAAACCCAGAGGCTCCTGGTATGTTGCACAAACATTATTCTCCTTTAACAAAAACAATTTTAACAACAAACATACCCAATGAAGTTAGTAAGCATCCTACTAAAAAAATTGGGCTATTAAGCTTTAATACTTCTTATAAAGAAAAAGCTATCGTTACGGAAATTATTTTATCTAAACTAGGCAATTTAGAAGAAGCAGCAACTAATTTATACGATGCTTTACATCAATTAGATAGTTTAAACTTAGATGTTATTATTGTAGAAAAATTACCTGAAATAGGTTTAGGAAAATCTATAAACGACCGATTAAAAAGAGCTTCTTTTTAAAAAACACTCATACAAGTTAACTACTTGGCTCACATGTTTATTACTTAAATAAGTAATAAAACACATCTATCTTAAAAAACTTTTAAAAATATGCAAACCACTATTTGTCAATCAAATAAAAAACAGTAGTTTTGCAGTCCTTTTTTAAGGGAAAAATAAATTAATTTTAACAAAAACTAATAGTGTAATTATGAACACATTAAGTTACAAAACAGTATCAGCAAACAGCGCTACCGTAAACAAGGAGTGGGTTTTAGTTGATGCGGACGGGCAAACGTTGGGTCGTCTAGCTTCTAAAGTAGCAAAGCTAATTAGAGGTAAATATAAACCAAATTATACTCCTCACGTAGATTGTGGAGATAACGTGGTTATCATCAACGCAGAAAAAATTGTTTTAACTGGTAACAAATGGAAAGACAAGTCTTACATTCGTCATACAGGATATCCAGGAGGACAAAGATCGTTAACTGCTACAGAAATGTTTGATAAAGACCCTACAAGGTTAATTGAAAAAGCAGTAAAAGGAATGTTACCAAAAAACACTTTAGGTAGCGCTTTATACAGAAACTTGTATGTATATGCAGGTACAGAGCACAAACAAGCAGGTCAAGAACCTAAAGCTATTAACCTTAACGATTACAAATAATGGATACAGTTCACAAAATCGGTAGAAGAAAAACTGCAGTTGCACGTATTTATCTTTCAGAAGGAACAGGAAATATTACAGTTAATAAAAAAGACTATAAAAATTACTTTTCTACTGGTACATTACAATATAAAGTACAACAACCTTTAATGTTAACAGAAAACTTAGAATCTTATGATATCAAAGTAAATGTTTACGGTGGAGGTATTACTGGTCAAGCAGAAGCAATTCGTTTGGCTATTACTAGAGCTTTAGTTGCTATTAACGAAGAGCATAGAGCTGTCTTAAAACCAGAAGGATTATTAACTCGTGACCCTAGAATGGTTGAGCGTAAGAAATTTGGTCAGAAGAAAGCACGTAAGAAATTCCAATTCTCGAAACGTTAATCTTAGTACAACTAAAGATTATGTTATTGAGAACTGTTACTATTACACACAATTAATATTAAACAGTTTAGTATCTAAATGGTTAAGACTCGAAAGACTACTTAACCATTGATTTCAAAACAGAAAGTAAACACATTTTAAAAATGGCAAACGTAAACATTCAAGAATTATTAGAAAGTGGAGTACACTTTGGTCACTTAACTAGAAAGTGGAACCCAAACATGGCTCCTTATATTTATACAGAAAGAAATGGTGTACACATCATTGATTTGTATAAAACAGCAGCTAAAATAGAAGAAACTTCAGAAGCTTTAAAAAAGATTGCTAACTCTGGACGTAAAATTTTATTTGTTGCTACTAAGAAACAAGCAAAAGATATTGTTGCTGAAAAAGCAAAAGCTGTAAACATGCCTTACATTACAGAAAGATGGCCAGGGGGTATGTTAACTAACTTTGTTACTATTAGAAAAGCTGTTAAAAAAATGGCTCAGATTGATAGAATGAAGACAGATGGTTCTTTTGATGCTTTATCTAAAAGAGAAAAGTTACAAATTAACCGTCAGAGAGAAAAATTAGAAAAGAATTTAGGTTCTATTTCTGATATGACTCGTTTACCAGGAGCTTTATTTGTAATTGACATTAAAAAAGAGCACATTGCTGTTGCAGAAGCTCAAAAATTAAACATTCCTATCTTTGCAATGGTAGATACAAACTCTGATCCTAGATTAGTAGATTTTGTAATTCCTGCAAATGATGATGCCTCTAAGTCTATTAACAAAGTTTTATCTTATGTTACAGATGCTATCGCAGAAGGTTTATCTGACAGAAAAGCAGATAAAGAAAAAGTAAAAGAGGCGCCTGTAAAAGAAGAGGCTGCTGCTGAGGTTACTGAGGAAAAAAAATAATTTAATAACAATTTAGAAACGAAAGTTTTATAAAAAAATAAGTGACATGGTAAAAGTAAGTGCTGCTGATGTTAAAAAATTAAGAGAAGCTACCGGAGCTGGAATGATGGACTGTAAAAAGGCATTAGTAGAAGCAGAAGGAAACTTTGATCAAGCAATAGACGTTTTACGTAAAAAAGGTCAGAAAATTGCTGCAAAAAGAGCTGATAGAGAATCTACAGAAGGTGTTGCAGTAACAAAAATTAACGACTCTAAAACAGAAGGTGTAGCAATCGTTTTAGCTTGTGAAACTGATTTTGTTGGTAAAAACGAATCTTTTGTAGCTTTAGGTGGTCAGTTTGCAGACATCGCTTTAAATTATGACAGTAAAGAAGATTTCTTAGCTGCTGATTTTGGAGGTATGACTGTAGCTGAAAAATTAGTTGAACAAACTGGTGTTATTGGTGAAAAGTTAGACATTACTGCTTTTGAAAAAGTAAAAGCAGATTATGTTGGTGCTTACACGCATATTGGTAAAATTGCTGCTCTTGTTGGTTTATCTTCTAACGTAGATAATGCTGAAGTTTTAGCAAAAGACGTTGCTATGCAAGTAGCATCTATGGGTGCAACTACTTTATCTTATAAAGATTTTGACCCTGCTTATGTTGCAGCAGAAACTGAAGCTAGAATTGCAGTTATAGAAAAAGATAATATTGAGTTAGGTAGATTAGGTAAAACATTAAAAAATGTGCCTAAATTTATCTCTATGTCTCAATTAACTGATGAGGTTTTAGCTCAAGCACAAGAAGATGCTAAAGCTCAATTAGCTGCTGAAGGAAAACCAGAAAAAATCTGGGATAAAATTTTACCAGGTAAAATGGAAAGATTTATCTCTGATAATACAACTTTAGATACAGAACAATGTCTTTTAGATCAATCTTTTATTAAAGATGAGAAGAAAAATGTTGCTCAGTATGTTAAAACATACGGAGATGTAGAAATCAGTACTTTTAAAAGAGTAACTTTAGGATAACAACAATCTTTAAAGTAATAATTAAAACCTCGCAAATTTGCGAGGTTTTTTTGTTTATCAGAAAAAGGAAACTAAAAAAAAAAGCTTAATTTTGCACAACTTTAAAACCATCTTACAATTATGCAATACAAAAGAGTTCTTTTAAAACTAAGTGGAGAAGCCTTAATGGGCGAAAGACAATATGGTATAGACCCTAAACGTCTCTCTGAATATGCAAAAGAAATTAAACAAGTAGTTGCAAGTGGCATAGAAGTTGCCATTGTTATTGGTGGTGGTAATATTTTTAGAGGTGTTGCTGGTGCGGCCAATGGTATGGATAGAGTACAAGGAGACCATATGGGGATGTTAGCTACATGTATAAATGGATTAGCGTTACAAAGTGCTTTAGAAGACGAAGGTGTAGACACGCGCTTACAAACTGCTTTAGAAATTAAAGAAGTTGCAGAACCTTATATTAAAAGAAAAGCTAATCGCCATTTAGAAAAAGGGAGAGTTGTAATTTTTGGAGCTGGTACAGGTAATCCTTATTTTACAACAGATACTGCTGCTGTATTAAGAGCTATAGAAGTACATGCAGATGCTATTTTAAAAGGAACTAGAGTAGATGGTATTTACAATACTGATCCTGAAAAAGATAAAAACGCAATTAAATTTGAAAACATTACTTTTAAAGAAGTTATAGAAAAAGGCTTAAAAGTAATGGATATGACTGCATTTACATTAAGTGAAGAAAATAGTTTACCAATTATTGTTTTTGATATGAATACAAAAGGAAACTTAATAAAACTATTATCTGGAGATAACATTGGTACTGTTGTTAACAATCAATAATTAGAATCTTTTAAAATTATTAATAAAGATGAACGAAGAAATTGAATTTATATTAGATACTGCAAAGGAAGGAATGAACAATGCTATTGAGCATTTAGTAAAAGAATTACGCACAATAAGAGCGGGTAAAGCAACTCCTGCAATGCTATCTAATGTTATGGTAGATTATTATGGATCTCAAACTCCATTAAGTCAGGTAGCTAATGTTAGTACTCCTGATGCTAGAACAATTAGCATTCAGCCATGGGAAAAAAACATGCTTCAAGAAATTGAAAAAGCAATACAAATAGCAAATCTTGGTTTTAATCCTATGAATAACGGAGATGTTATTATGATTAATGTACCGCCTTTAACAGAAGAAAGAAGAAAAGGTTTAGCAAAACAAGCAAAAGCTGAAGCAGAACATGCTAAAGTAGGTGTTAGAAATGCAAGAAAAGACGCTAATAACGACATTAAAAAAACAGATGCTTCTGATGATATGAAAAAAATTGCCGAAGCTGATGTTCAAAAATTAACAGACAATTACATCAAAGATATTGATGATAAATTTGCTGTAAAAGAAGTTGAAATAATGAAGGTTTAATTTAACCTTTTACAAATAAAAAAAAGAGTGTTAGTCTAACACTCTTTTTTTGTACGTCTACCCTACCCTATTTTTAAATTACACATACATAAATTTTTATACATGAATTTCTGGACAAAAGTTGCGGGTCTTATCTTAAGAAATCGTTATTTGGTTTTATTAGCTATTATAGGTATTACTGTTCTGTTAGCTACTCAAATGAAGTATATGAAATTCTCATACTCTGAAGCTAATTTATTGCCAGAGGATCATGAAATTAATTTACAATACAACAAATTTTTAAAAATATTTGGTGAAGAAGGTAACTTAATAATTTTAGGAGTAAAAGATACTACTGTTTTTACACCTAAGAAGTTTAATGCTTGGAATAATTTAGTAAAGAAATTCAATAATATAGAAGAAGTTGAGTTTACACTTTCTATTGCTGATGTAAAAAAATTAGAGGCAGACAGAAAGAAAAGAAAGTTTGTTTTAGAGCCTTTATATAATAATCAACCAACTACTAAAAAAGAAGTCTCAGAAATAAAAAAGCAACTTTTTGAAAAGCTTCCTTTTTATGATAATTTACTTTTTAACAAAAAAACAGGTACACTACAGACAGCGATATATATAAAAAAAGAAATTATAAACACGCCTGTAAGAAGAGACTTTGTTTTTAATACCCTAATACCAACAATAAAAGAATTTGAAAAAGAAAACAACTTAGATGTTCGTATTTCTGGTATGCCATACATACGTACCTTAAATTCTCAAAACATACAAAACGAAATAGGTTTGTTTGTTGGAGGTGCATTATTAATTACTGCGCTTATTTTCTTTTTCTTCTTCCGTTCTTTTAGAGCTACTTTTATAACTCTTTTAGTGGTGATAATAGGTGTTATTTGGGCTTTTGGTTTTATAGGTTTATTTAGGTATGAAATAACAGTTTTGTCTGCATTAATACCTCCTTTAATTATTGTAATTGGAGTACCAAATGCTGTTTTCTTAATCAATAAATACCAACAAGAAATAAAAAAGCATGGTAATCAAGCAAAATCTTTGCAGCGTGTAATATCTAAAATAGGTAATGCTACTTTAATGACAAATATTACAACAGCATCTGGTTTTGCAACATTTGTTTTTGTAAAAAGTAAATTACTTAGAGAATTTGGTGTTTTAGCATCTGTAAATATTATCAGTATTTTTATTTTGGCTTTATTAATTATACCAATATTGTATAGTTTTATGCCACTTCCTAAGAAAAAACATTTAAATCATTTAGAAAGAAAATGGATAGATAACATTGTTTCTTGGATGGAAAAAATGGTAAAAGAACAACGAATTACCATTTACTTTGCTACAGTTGCATTAATTATAGTTGCTATTATTGGTGTTTATAAAATTAAAGTTTCTGGTAGTTTAATAGAAGACATGCCAAAAAGTGTTGAGTTTTATAAAGACATAAAGTTTTTTGAAAGTGAATTTGGTGGAATTATGCCTCTAGAAATTTTAGTTGACACAAAGAAAGAAAAAGGTGTTATGAAATTATCTACCTTAAAAAAGATGGAAAAATTAAATGATGCAATAGCGTCTTTTCCAGAACTTTCTAAACCAATTTCTATTACCAACTTGGTTAAATACTCTAAACAAGCTTATTATAAAGGTAACCCTAAATACTATCAATTACCTACAAGACAAGAACAGAGTTATATTTTTGCGTACACAAAAAACTCTAGCAATGATGCTAATATGCTTAAGAATTTTGTTGATGAAACGGGTAGATATGCAAGGATAACTACTTTTATGAAAGATATTGGTACAGATAAAATGGACATTATTCAAGAACGACTAAAAACCGTAATTGATAAAGAATTTCCTTCAGAAAAATACAATGTATCTTTAACAGGTAAGGCTTTAGTTTTTATAAAAGGAACCAATTATTTAATTAAAAATTTAGTAATTTCTTTATCTTTAGCTATCTTTTTAATTGCCATTTTTATGGCTTGGATGTTCCGTTCTCCTAAAATGATTTTTATCTCTTTAATTCCTAATATTTTACCTTTATTAATAACAGCAGGTTTAATGGGCTTTTTTAACATCCCTATAAAACCTTCTACTATTTTGGTATTTAGTATTGCTTTTGGTATTTCTGTAGATGATACAATCCATTTTTTAGCTAAATACAGACAAGAGTTAATTGCAAATAAATGGAAAGTAAAAACATCTGTTTACGCTGCACTAAGAGAAACAGGAGTAAGTATGTTTTACACCTCTATTGTGTTGTTTTTTGGTTTTTTAGTTTTTACTTTATCTAGTTTTGGAGGTACAATTGCTTTAGGTGGTTTGGTGTCTATAACTTTACTTTTAGCAATGGTTTCTAACCTTATTTTGTTACCATCATTACTACTAACATTCGAAAAAAAGATAGCAAATAAAAAGGTTCTTAAAAAACCAGCAAT
>CALHCK010000246.1 GCA_937936695.1 uncultured Polaribacter sp. | reverse complement strand
TAGTGTTATTTAAGTTTTTAGCCCTGATTGAACGGTTTGTTTGAGCTCTTTTGAGGTACGAAAAAAGCGAGTAGTGAAAGCAGGAAATAGCTTCTAATAAAAAAAACCTTTCTGATTTCTCAAAAAGGTTTTATTATTTTAAATAGAAAAGTTTTATCCGTTCATAGAAATTAAAAACTCATCGTTATTTTTAGAGAATTTAATTCTATCGTTAATAAACTCCATTGCTTCTATAGGATTCATATCTGCAAGGTATTTACGTAATACCCACATGCGTTGTACTGTTTTTGCATCTAGTAGTAAATCGTCTCTTCTTGTAGATGATTTAATAAGGTCTATTGCTGGGTAAATACGTCTATTAGATATGTTTCTGTCTAATTGTAATTCCATGTTACCAGTACCTTTAAATTCTTCAAAAATTACTTCGTCCATTTTAGAACCTGTTTCTGTAAGTGCGGTTGCTATAATGGTTAAAGAACCTCCGTTTTCTATGTTTCTAGCGGCACCAAAGAAACGTTTTGGTTTGTGTAATGCGTTAGCATCTATACCACCAGATAAAATTTTACCAGATGCTGGTGCTACAGTATTGTATGCTCTGGCTAAACGCGTGATAGAGTCTAAAAGTATTACTACATCATGACCGCATTCTACGAGTCTTTTAGCTTTTTCTAGAACAATATTTGCAACACGTACATGTTTGTCTGCAGGTTCGTCAAAAGTAGAAGCAACTACTTCTCCACGAACGTTACGTTTCATGTCTGTAACTTCTTCTGGTCTTTCGTCTATTAATAAAACTATTTGATATACTTCTGGATGATTGGCAGCAATTGCATTTGCAACATCTTTTAAAAGCATTGTTTTACCCGTTTTAGGTTGGGCAACAATCATACCTCTTTGTCCTTTACCTATAGGAGAAAATAAATCGATGATTCTTGTAGAAAGTGAACTTCCTTTTTCTGCCAAATTAAATTTTTCTTGCGGAAATAAAGGAGTTAGGTGCTCAAAAGAAACACGGTCTCTTACAATATTAGGATTTAGTCCGTTAATTTTAAAAACTTTAATTAAAGGAAAATATTTTTCTCCTTCTTTAGGAGGTCTTACATTACCTCTAACTGTATCTCCTGTTTTTAAACCAAATAATTTAATTTGAGATTGAGATACATATATATCGTCTGGAGATGATAGGTAATTGTAATCTGAAGAACGTAAAAAACCGTAACCATCTGGCATCATTTCTAAAACACCTTCGCTTTCTATAATTCCATCAAATTCAAAATCAGGATCTCTGTATTTGTTGTTAGATTTATTATGGTTTCTATTAGAGTTGTTTTTATCTCTATGTTGGTTAGATTTGTTCTTTTGTGTATTATTAGCCTGATTATTTTTTTGTTGCGGCTTGTTTTGCTGCGGCTTGTTTTGATTGTTGTTAACAGGCTTTGGCTTTGTTTCTTTTTTTACTACTGTTTCTGCTTCTAGCTTGCTTTCTTCTTTAACTTTAGCAACAACTTCTTCCTTTTTTTCTTTAGCGACTACTTTTTTTGGAGCCTCTATTTCTTTTTCAGGAGTAGTTTCTTTGTTTGTAGTTTCTTTAGGAGTAGCAGCAGCTGCAGCTTTGGGTGTTTTTGCTACTCTTTTTCTTTTAGGTTTTTCTGTTTTGGGCTTTTCTTTAGAATCAGATGAAACCGTAGGTTTTACTGCTTGTGTATCTAAGATTTGATACACTAAATCTAATTTTTTAAGTTGGCTTGTTTTTGTAAGACCAATAGATTTTGCAATTACCTGTAAATCAGCAAGTGTTTTTGCTTTTAGTTCAGAGATTTCGAACATTAGTTATATGTTAAGTTAAAATGTAAATCTTAAGATGTATAAGATTATTTATGTTTATTTTGAAATTTGTATGTATTGTATATAGTGCTATACAATGTTTAATTGTGCGGTTAATCTATCACAAATATAGACTTTTTTTTTAAGATTAAGGTTTTCTTTTTAAAAAATAAAGTTCTACTTTTGTGTTTCTAATTTTTAAGATGATACAAAGAATACAAACTGTATATTTAATTTTAGCCTCAGCAGTGTCTGGAGGCTTTATATTTGTGTTTGATTTATGGACAAATCTTAAAAGTGAAATTTATGCATTGGATTTATTTTCTAGAGAATCTTTTCTTTTAAAAGTAATACCTTTGTTGTTTATGCTTTCTGCTATTGTTTCTTTAGCAACTATTTTTTTATTTAAAAATAGAAAAATGCAATTTGTAGTAGGAAGACTAATAATATTGATCAACCTTTTTTTATTAGGATTATTGATTTATGTATCGCTAACATTACCTGGAGGAATTTTAATTTCAGAGAAAGGTATTGGGATGTTCTTACCAATTGTAGCTATTTTGCTTATTGTTTTGGCAAATAAGGCTATTAAAAAGGATGAAGATCTTGTAAAATCTGTAGATAGATTACGATAAGCCTAACATCTTAGTTATATTTAGTGCGAAAAAAACCGAGAATTTATTCTCGGTTTTTATTTAACAGCTACATCTTTAGCGAGACACTTAAATATGAACAAAACAAAAATTATTTAACATTCTTAAATTGTATATCTGTGTTTAAAACTCACTTAAAACAGGTATATTAATCACTGTTTTTGGTGAGGTAAAAATTTCACGGAAAGCAGGGATTGTAAAAACTTTTTATGTACTCTAAATTTGTAAATATAAAATGAAAAAAAAGATATACGTTCACGTAGCTGATGACCACAAAATATTAATAGAGGGCATTATAGCTGTAATAAATACTGATAAAGAAATAGAAATTAAAGGATGTTCTTTAACAGGGCAAGAAGTAATAAAATGGTTTGCTAATAAAAAAAATTCTGCAGATGTTTTAATATTAGATTTAACCATGCCTGTTTTAGATGGATTTGAAGTTTTGAAGCATTTTAAGAAAAATAAAATAGACCAAAAGGTTATTGTGCTGTCTAGTTATGATGATCTTAAAATAGTTCAAGAAGTTTTAAGTTTAGGCTGTAAAGGATATATCTCTAAGAATAGTGCTGGAGAACACATTGTGAATGCTATAAAAGCAGTTGCAAATGATGAGCAATATTTTAGTACAGACATTCAAAAAATGTTGTTAAAATCTTTGTCAGGACAAAAAGTACCATCAGGAAAAATGCCAGAAAAGTTTTTGTTAGATAGTTTAACTGAAAGAGAAATAGAAGTATTAAAGTTAATTACAAAACAATATAGTACTACAGAAATGGCAGATTTAATGAATTTAAGTACTAATACCGTAGAAACGTACAGAAAAAGTTTATTAAAAAAACTAAAGGTAAAAAATGCTGTAGGTTTAGCAATGTATGCTGTAAAGCACAAAATAGTTTAAGTATCCCCTAAATAATTAGTAGCTAAAATTAAAATAATTTAAAGGCTAGAAATTATATCTATATATACTATTTGTAATATACATTTCTTAGCCTTAGCATTTTTTGTAAGTCCTTTTGTGAACAATTTTTAATTAATCACCAAAGATTACAAAAACATGAAAACAATTAAATTATTTTCTGCAATAGCTATTATTGCAATCGTATTAACTTCTTGTTCTAAAAATGAAGATTTAGTAGAAC
The DNA here is from genome assembly GCA_937936695.1 of uncultured Polaribacter sp. Classification (GTDB taxonomy): domain Bacteria; phylum Bacteroidota; class Bacteroidia; order Flavobacteriales; family Flavobacteriaceae; genus Polaribacter. The sequence goes on along the minus strand of CALHCK010000246.1, from coordinate 1,059 downwards.
AAGATCAACCACAAAACGCCCTTCAAGAATTTATAATTAAAAGAGATGATAGTGGTTCATATTCTATTGATTTTAATGTAAACAAAGGTACAAATGTAGATAAAGTACTAGATGTTGAAACAAATACTAATAAATTTTATTTAAAATCAGATAATTCAAACAAGACAAATACTAATTTTTCTCAAGAATTAGCAATTCAAGGAGAGTCTTTAAAAGTAGATTTTTTAGATGCAGATAATGAAGATGCTCCTAATTTTGTAATATTTGATGACTCTAAAGATCTTTTAAATAAAAAGTCAGATGAAAAATTAGAGAGTTATAGTATTACAAATAACGGAGATGATACTTATTTATTAGAATTTACTGTTAAAGATGGTGTTAGGGCCGATTTTGTGTATAATGAAAAGACGAATGTTCATGAAATTCATTTAAAACCAGGCAAAAATTCTACTAAAAAATATAAAAGAATTTTAATTAAGGAAGAAAAAAGGTATTTAAACTTTGCATTTATAAACAATGATTTAAGTATCTTTAATAAATCATCTGAAGAATATGGTAAGCCAAGAGGAAAAATTGGACATGACGATGATGATTTTTAATTGATATAGCTTGAAATTTGTATTTATAAAATTATTATTAGCATTTTTTCTTATTTTAAAAGTTTGTCCGAGTACAGCTAATAACACAGAAGAAGATTTAGAGTATAAATCTTCTTCTGTGTTTTCCATATCTAAAGATTCTCTCCTAAATTCTAAGTATTTTCATCTTAAAAGAAAATATAAGAATAAAGAATATACAGAAACATTGTCTGAATCATTAGCACTGTATGATCAATATCGTAATGAAGATAATTCAGAATTTTTATATAAACTATCTAATTTAATTGCACGTATTTATGACAAAACAAACAAGTATAATTATGCAATAAACTATTATAAATCTGCTTTGTCTCATTTATCTAAAAACAACTATTTAAGAATAGAAAATAATTCAGAGTTTTCTAATAACTATAGATATGTTTATAGTTATTTAAGAATTGGATCTATGTTTCATTATATA
>CALHCK010000245.1 GCA_937936695.1 uncultured Polaribacter sp. | reverse complement strand
GTTTGTAAAAATCAGAATCTGTAAACATAAAATGTTTATTTCTTTTATTGATTAATTACAAATGTAGTAGATTGCTGTACTTTTAGAAAGTACTTACACAAAAGTAAGGTAATAACCTAAAGGTATGTAATACTGATAATCAAATGATTGAAAATAAAAAAATCTTAAAAAAAGATACCTGTCCGGTAAGTACTGCATTGGCTATTATAGGTGGTAAATGGAGTATGCTTATAATTTTTAGTATTGGAAATGAAAAAAGAAGGTTTGGAGAGCTAAAAAGGTTGATACCCACTATTAGTGAAAAAATGCTGATTCAAGAACTAAAAAAACTAACTAACACAGGCATTTTAAATCGTAAAGCCTATAAAGAAATTCCGCCTAAAGTAGAATACTCTTTAACCAAAGATGGTTTAAAAATTTTACCCATTATAGATCAAATAAAAATTTTTGGTACAGAATTAATTAAAAATAACAGTAATTTATAACCCAAAAAAGTGAAATACGCTTACACAATTATCTACGTAAATAATGTACCTGAAACTATTAGCTTTTATGAAAATGCTTTTGGATTTAAGAAAAAATTTATAACTCCAGAAAACGATTATGGTGAGTTGATTTCTGGAGAAACAACTATTGCTTTTGCTACAATAGAGTTAGCAAATACGAATCTAAAAAATGGTTTTGTAAAAAATAATAATAATAAACCTTTTGGAATAGAATTGGCTTTTACATCAGAGAATATTAATCTAGATTTTAAAAAAGCAATACAATTTGGAGCTACTATTTATGAACCTATAGTAGAAAAACCTTGGGGACAAAAGGTAGGGTATCTTTTAGATAATAATGGATTTTTAATAGAAATTTGCACTCCCATACAGCAAAAAAAATAATTTTTATCCTTTTTTATTTACAAGCAACTATAAAAATAGCTTCAGAAGTTTACTCTGAACTTCATTTAAAAATCCTCAAAAAAAGTGCCTAAATTTTTATTTTATACCATTATCCAAATAATGGAAATTTGGATGCTATTTCCGGAAAAGAGCCTTTATTACAAAAGCTTTATTTAAATATGTTTTATGATTTAAAACAAGATTACAACATAAACAACTCTATAAAAAATTTAGATTTTAATCCAAAACCTTCTAGAAAAGCTTTAGAAGATGCTTTTATTTATTTAAAAGAAGATTGGCAAAAATAATTGCTTTTTTACTTTTTATAAGCTCCCATCAAATAAAAAACGCTATTAACTACGTTTTTTTTGATGGGATTTTACTTTTATAAATAAAGGATGTTCTTTCTAAAAAAATTATTAAAAAATCTAAACATTATTAAAATAAAATAATATATTTGTGATATCATTTTAATATCAAAAAAACTTATTATATGAAATCAGAAAAAATAATTAAACCTGCAAATGGCTATTTAATGCTTGTAATAGTATTCTCTTTATTTTTTGGAGGTATTGCTTTAATAATCTATCAAAAAAGTTCTTTTTATTTACTTCCAACCTTTTTAGGCTTTATCGGTTTTTTTGGTTTTATCCTAGTAAATCCTAACACTTCTAAAGTTATTTTACTTTTTGGTAAATACGTTGGTACCATTAAAGAAAATGGACTTTATTGGGCAAATCCGTTCTTCAAAAAAAAGACTATTTCTTTAAGAGCTTGTAATTTTGATAGTGAGCGTTTAAAGGTTAATGATAAGTTAGGTAACCCAATTATGATATCGACTATTTTAGTTTGGAAAGTAACAAATACTTACAAAGCTGCTTTTGATGTTGATAATTATGAAAATTTTGTAAGAGTACAAACAGATGCTGCCGTTAGAAAACTAGCTAGTATGTACCCATACGATAATTTTGCCGATGATGGACATGACGAAGAAATTACACTTAGATCTAGTGTAAATGAAGTATCTAATGCTTTAGAAAAAGAAATTGAAGAACGTTTATCTATTGCAGGAATCGCTGTTTTAGAAGCTAGAATAGGCTATTTAGCATACGCACAAGAAATAGCTTCTTCTATGCTAAAAAGGCAACAAGCTACAGCAATTGTAGCTGCCAGACATAAAATTGTAGAGGGTGCAGTTAGCATGGTAGAAATGGCACTAGAAGAGTTAAGCAAAAAAGAAATTGTAGATTTAGATGAAGAACGTAAAGCTGCAATGGTTAGTAATTTAATGGTTATTTTATGTGGAGATAAAGAAGCTTCTCCTGTGCTAAATACAGGAACGTTAAATCACTAAAAAATTGCTTTTAAAACATTTTTTTAATTACTATTTAATAAAAAACTAAGATAATGAAAGAATATAAAGTAGTTGAACTAGGCTTCTTAAGTCTTACAAAAAGAGCACAGAAAATAGAAGACATTATTAACCAATACGCTCTTGATGGTTGGAGGTATGTTGATATTCCTTATGGGCAGTCTTGTTTAATTTTAGAAAGAGATAAAAACCGTTAATACATGAAGGTTTTTAAAGAAGAACAACGTTTTACACAAACTTGGATTATTGTTATTACTATTTTTAGTATGGTAGTACCTATTACTTTAATAACTAAAAAATATTTAAATGCTTTTTCTGGAATGACAACCTATACATTTATTTTTACAACTGCATTAGTTGTAGCCTGTGGTTGTTTGATGTTCTTATTTAAATTAACAACAAGAATAGATGAAATAGGAATACATTATCAATTTTTCCCTTTCCATTTTTCTATGAAAACCATTAAATGGTTAGAAATTAAATCGGTTTATATTAAAAAATACGACGCCATTAATGATTATGGTGGCTGGGGTTTAAAAAATGGTTTATTTTGGAAAACAGGAAAAGGAAAATCTATTACAGTTTCTGGAGATATAGGAATTCAGTTAATCTTAAAAAATAAGTCAAAAATACTTATTGGCACCTTAAAAGAATTTCAAATAAATAGTGTTTTACAAACATATTTTAATGCTACTAAAAATGATTAAATTTTTACTTTATATTTTTTTGTACACTTTAAGTATTTCTTTTTCTGTAACACAAAAACAACATACAAATAAGCTATTTTTGCATAAATTAATAAAGAATATAAAAAATAATTCTACAGCTACAACAAGGTTTATTTTAAAAGACAATCTTACAAAAAACTAAAAATGGCTAAAAAGAAAGCATTTGCATTACGAATAAACGAAGAAATGTTAAAGTCTATAGAAAAATGGGCTTCAGACGAATTTCGTTCTACCAACGGGCAGATAGAATGGATGCTTATGCAAGCTTTAAAACAGGCTAAAAGAGAACCTAAAAACAAAGATAAAGACTAATATTTGTTAAAAAAACACATAGTAAGCATTGAGCCTTTTCTATTTTGTATATTGTGGTTTTATTTTAATTTTCTATGCAAAAATTAACCTACCTACTGTCTTTTTGTTTTTTATGTTTTAATCTACAAGCTCAAAGTCCTAAAAACAAACTTGGTACTTGGTACATGTACAACGGAACTCATGAAGTATCGAAAAAAATAGCTTTAAAAACAAGTGTACATTTTAGGTATTTTGATTTTGGAGACACTTACCAACAAGAAGTATATAGAACTGGCTTAAACTATTCTTTTCATAAAAAAATAAACACTACACTGGGAGGTGTTTATTCTGTTACTGACAACACCTACAAATCTGCTGGTTTTAATCTTAAAGAATATAGATTATATCAAGATTTAAATATAAAAGGTTCTTTAAAAAAATTGTCTCTAAAACATCGTGTGCGTCTTGCACAACGTTTTACAAAACAAAATACTACAAAGAAAACAAAACATAGAATTCGTTATGGTTTATTTTTTAAATACCCAATTTTTAAAAAATGGAAAGCTTATGCTTTTAATGAAACGTTTATAAAATTTGCTACTAAAAGCTTTGGACAAAATAGAATTGGTACTGGTATTATTAGAAAAATTAACAAAAATTTTAAATTAAAAGTAGGATATTTAAACATAAAATCTTCTACCAATACTATTAATAGGCTTCAATTAGGCATACTCGTTAATACCAATCACATAAAAAAAATATCCTAAATCTATGCAAGCTCCAATTTTTACAAATGATGCTATTATTTTTGGTCTTTTAATGCTTTCTTTAGGTTTTATTTTTTACACAGAAAATATAAAATCTGCCTTCTGGCAAAAATTTTATAAAGTAATTCCTGGTTTATTTTTAGCATATTTTATACCTGCTCTTTTAACCACTTTTGGCATTATATCTCCCGAATGGGAAACTATAAATAATGTAGGAGCTATTGTAAAAACAAAATCTAACTTATATTATGTGGCTAGCAGGTTTTTATTACCAGCTGCATTGGTTTTAATGACATTAAGTATTAATTTAAAAGCTATTTTTAATTTAGGTTCTAAAGCTTTAATTATATTTTTTACTGGTACTGTTGGTATTATTGTAGGAGGACCTATTGCTATTTTACTAATTTCTATTTTCTCTCCAGAAACTGTTGGTGGCTCAGATTTTAATGCAGTTTGGAGAGGCTTATCTACCCTTGCTGGTAGTTGGATTGGTGGTGGTGCTAACCAAACGGCTATGCTAGAAATTTATAAATACAATCCTGCAAAATATGGAGGAATGGTAATTGTAGATATTGTAATTGCTAATATTTGGATGGCTATTTTATTAATAGGTATTGGTAAAAAAGATAAAATTGATAAATGGCTAAAAGCAGATACTACTGCCATAGAACAGTTAAAAGATAAGGTTAGCTCTTTTTCTCAAAAAATTAAACGAAATCCTACCGTATCCGATTTTATAATTATGTTAGCAATTGCATTTGGTACAGTTGGTTTCGGTCATTTTGCTTCAAAACATTTAAGCGTATTTTTTGCTGATTTTGTTGCTAATATTTCTTCTAAAACATGGCAAAATATTTTTTCTTTTTTAAGTTCTAGTTTTTTTTGGTTGATAAGTATATCTACGTTAGTAGCAATTGTTTTATCAAACACAAAAGCAAAAAATTACGAAGGTGCTGG
>CALHCK010000244.1 GCA_937936695.1 uncultured Polaribacter sp. | reverse complement strand
ATATTTTGCCCCAATACAGAAACTTTAAAAGTATAATTACCCGATGGTAAATTCTCTATTTCTGTTTGATAAGAATTACCTACTAACGAAAACGGAATTTTAGTAACTAAACTAGTATCTGTATTTGTTACTGTTATTTCTAGAGAAGCCCTTTCATCAAACTTATAATTTTTATCTGTATAAAAAGCTGAAATTTTTATTGTTGAATTGGCAGCATATAAGTTTTCTGAATTAACTTCTAAACGGTTTCTTTTTTTTGTTGATGCTAAATATTGAATAATATTCCCTATAAAAGCATCAAATGTTTCAAAAGAATTTGTGTTTAAAAAGCTAGTTGCTCTCCACTTCCAAACACCTTCACCTAATAAAACTCCAGATCTTATATTTCCGTCCTCTAAAGTAATTAACAAAGGCTGCTCAGTTTCTATACCATTTACATTTTGATGTAATAAAGCTTGATATTGTTTGGTTATTGTTACAGATCCGTACTTATCTTTTAAAGGAGGTAACACCTTAAAACCAATATCTTGTTGTAAAAAGGTTAAAAAAGATTCGTTAAAAACAGCTCCATAATTCTCTGTTTGTTGAATAACATTTTTACTAAAACCTAATTGACTTCTATTAATAAAACTCCAATCTGTAGTACTACCTGTTATTATAAAATAATGTTTATCTTCTTTTTTTATTCTATTGATAATATTAGTAAACCTTGGTGTTGGCTGATATAAAATAACTAATTGATAGTCTTTTATATTGCCTTTAAAATTTGTTGTATTTACAATGGATACTGCACGTTGTTTATTACTTTCTATTGCTTTTTTTATTGCACCTAAATCAGGATGTAAAACATTTGCTACAACCAATACTTTTGTTTGCTCATCTATAACTTCTACAGAAAAACTTTTACTATTATTTTTTATATTCTTCTCCCCTTCTATTTTATCAACTCTAACATTGTAATATTGTAAACCTTCTTTTGTAGACTCTAAATTTGCGGTTATTATTTCTGATTTTTTTGTTGATGAAAATTCTACCTTTTTTGTAAAAACTGTTTTTCCATTTTTAAAGATATAAAAACGACTATTTACTTTTTCTTTTCCTTCATAATTCAACAAAACTTCAACCGGAAATTTATTTTTTATATAACTATATTTATTTACATTTAATTGTGTAATTTTTAAATCTCTATAAGTAACAGTATCACCAAAAATTATTGGGTATATTGGATTTTTTGAAGCTACAAACTCATAATCATTTCCTATAGTCTGATTTCCATCGGTTAATAAGATAATTGGTGCAATCGATTCTTGATACAATTCATTGGTTTGATTGATACCTTTGTAAATATTAGTTTCGTTTTCTTTAAAAGATAAACTATCAAAAGCATTTAACTGCTTACCAAAACTAAATTGATTAATTGTAAACTTCTCATTTAAAGCTTTATCTTTTTCAATCTCTTTTAAAACTGTTTTTAAAGATTTATTTTCTTTAAAAAATAAAATCGACTTAGAATTATCTGCCAATAAAGTTAAAACAGGTTTTATATTTTGTAATTGTAAGCGTTTTATTGTTGGATTTATAATTAGTAACAACAATAAAAAAAATGCTACCGTTTTTAACGTAAATAATAAAATATAAACTTTAGATGTATTTTTAGCTTTGTAGTAATATTGAAAATAAGCTACACATATACTTACTATAAACGCAGCAATAATATATAAAATAGTTGTTGTTTGCAATGATTTTTGTTTCGTGTGAAGATATAAAAGAACTCTCTAAAAATAAAAAAACCTGTAACATAATTTGTTACAGGCTTGTTATTTTGTTTTTACTAAATTTTAAGTAAGCATTCCCCCATCTACAGATAGTGTTTGCCCTGTAATGTAAGCACTCATATCAGAAGCTAAAAACACACATGCATTTGCAATATCTTCTGGTTGCCCTCCTCTTTTTAAAGGAATACCATCTCTCCAACTCTGCACTACTTTTTCATCTAATTTTTCAGTCATTTCAGTCTCTATAAAACCAGGAGCAACTACATTACTTCTAATATTTCTAGAACCTAACTCTAAAGCAACTGATTTAGAGAAACCAACAATACCTGCCTTAGAAGCAGCATAGTTAGTTTGTCCTGCATTTCCTTTTAAACCAACTACAGAACTCATATTAATTATAGAACCAGCTCTTTGTTTCATCATTGGACGAATTACAGCTTTGGTTAAATTAAATACCGATTTTAAATTTACTTCAATTACTTTATCAAAATCATCTTCTGTAATACGCATTAACAAATTATCTTTTGTTATTCCTGCGTTATTTACTAAAATATCTATAGATCCAAATTCTTTTAAAACTTCTTTAGCTAACTCTTGAGCCGCATCAAAATCTGCAGCATTAGATTGATATCCTTTTGCTGAAACTCCAAAAGCTTTTAACTCTTCTTCTAAAGCAATTGCTGCATCTACAGAAGAACTATACGTAAAGGCAACATTAGCACCTTGTTTTGCAAATTCTATAGCAATACCACGCCCAATACCTCTAGTAGCACCAGTAATAATTGCCGATTTGTTTTCTAATAATTTCATATTATTTAATTTAGTAATTTTAATAAAAAGCAAACATATAACTTTTTGTTAAAAATAAATTCCCGTTAAAACGGGAATTTATAATAAATATGTAAACTTAATATTTCAAGTTTTTTATTTTAAAACGTCAGCAATCATTTCTCCAATTTTAGCAGGAGAGCTTACAACGTGTACTCCGTTTTCAGCTAAAATTTTCATTTTTGCTTGTGCAGTATCATCAGCACCACCAACAATTGCTCCAGCGTGTCCCATTGTTCTTCCAGCAGGTGCTGTTTGTCCTGCAATAAAACCAACAACTGGTTTTCTGTTACCGTCAGCTTTAATCCATTGTGCAGCTTCAGCCTCTAAATTACCACCAATTTCACCAATCATTACAATTGCTTCAGTTTCGTCGTCATTCATTAATAATTCTACAGCCTCTTTTGTTGTAGTTCCAATAATAGGATCTCCACCAATACCAATTGCAGTTGTAATACCATATCCTTGTTTTACAACCTGATCCGCAGCTTCGTAAGTTAATGTACCTGATTTAGATACAATACCAACTTTACCTTTCTTAAAAATAAAACCTGGCATAATACCAACTTTAGCTTCGTCTGGAGTAATTACTCCAGGACAGTTAGGTCCTACTAACGTACAATCTTTATCTTTAATATATTCTTTTACCTTAACCATATCTGCAGTAGGAATTCCTTCAGTAATACAAATAATTACTTTAATTCCTGCATCAGCAGACTCCATTACTGCATCAGCTGCAAAAGCTGGTGGTACAAAAATAATAGAAGTATCTGCTCCTACCTTTTCTACAGCTTCTACTACAGTGTTAAAAACAGGTTTACCTAAGTGTTCTTGACCACCTTTACCAGGAGTAACTCCTCCAACAACATTGGTTCCATAGTCAATCATCTGACCTGCATGAAAAGTTCCTTCACTTCCTGTAAAACCTTGTACAATAATTTTTGATTCTTTATTTACTAAAACACTCATTGGCTTATTTTTTTAATATTGTTATGCAAAAATAGTTTTTTGTTCGCTTTTTTAAAACGTATAATTAGCAATTATCTTACTTAGTTCTTAAGAAAAAGGTAAAAATTCACTATATTTTTTTTCTATTTCTTAAAAAGCGTTTAATTTCTGCTAATTCTTTTAATTTCTCTCTCGATTCTGAAATAGGGGTACCAAAATAACTTTTACCTCCTGCTACAGATTTTGTTACACCGGTTTGACCTAATATAACGGCTCCTTTACCAATTGTAATTCCGCTATTTGTACCTACTTGCCCCCAAATAGTTACCTCATCTTCTATAACAACACAACCTGCAATACCTGTTTGCGATGCTATTAAACATTTTTTACCAATAATTGTATCATGTCCTACATGTACTTGGTTATCAATTTTAGTACCTCTACCAATAGTCGTATCTCCTGTTACTCCTTTGTCAATTGTACAAGAAGCACCCAAATCAACATCGTCTTTTAAAACAACACGTCCGCCAGATAATAATTTATCAAAACCTGTAGGTCTATTTTTATAATAAAAAGCGTCTGCACCCAAAACGGTATTTGCATGTATAGTAACATTGTTTCCTATAATTGTATTATCATAAATTGTTACATTAGGATGAATAACACAATTTTTACCTATACGTACATTATTACCTATAAAAACGTTTGGCTGAATAACAGTATCTGTACCAATAATTGCTGTCTGCGCAATTTTTTCTTGTGATGCTGTAAAAGGATTAAAATGATTTGTTATTTTATTAAAATCTCTAAAAGGGTCGTCTGAAATTAATAACGACTTACCTTCTGGACAATCTACCTTTTTATTAATTAAAATGGTAGTTGCTGCAGAATTTAATGCTTTATTATAATACTTAGGATGATCAACAAAAACAATATCACCTTTTTCTACTACATGAATTTCATTGATACCTTTCACCTCAAAATTAGGATCTCCTATAAATTCTGTTTGAATAATAGAAGCAATATTTTTAAGGGTCTGTATTTGTTTAAATTTCATGTATTATTTTTTACTTCCGTACATTATCACTCTTGCAAAAAGCACATGTAAAAAAGGAATTTTAGAGAAAAATACGTCTAAATTATACCCTAATTTGTTAATCCAATTGTCATAGTTTTTATCACCAAAAATTTTTAATGATATAAAACCAAAAGCTACGCTAAAAAAATCAAAAAAATAATGATCAAATGTAAACTTTTCTCTTATTAATTTAAAATCTTTTGCAACTAAAGCGTGCTCATCTGGTGTTCTTTCTTGAGGATTCAGTTTTCTATAAATTCTGTATAAAGGATTCATATTTAAAGGCTCTAAAAAAACAATTTTACCTCCAGGTTTTAAAACTCTATGAATATGACTTACCGATTTTTCTATATCTAGATGATGTAAAATAGCTCCTCCAAAAACAATATCAAAAGATGCATCTTCAAATTGTAAATCATTCGCATCCAT
>CALHCK010000243.1 GCA_937936695.1 uncultured Polaribacter sp. | reverse complement strand
GAGTCAAGGGTATTCTAACGGAAATGGTGTTTTTAACACTCCTCCTTGGATGAAAATTTTAACAAGAGATACAGAAGACGCGCTTACAGTTCAACAACAAGGCAAAACAGGAGGTATAAATGTAATTGATTTAGCCAACTATAATTCTTGTTCTTTTATTGCAACACAAGATTTAGGGAAAGTAAATTTAGATGCTACTTTTGAGGTTATAGGACGTTTTGATAATTCTGATATACGTGGTTGTAATTTAATGGTGTTGTAATGTCTATTGGTTTTTTTCGACAGAATAAAAGGCTGTTAAAAACTCTAATACATGAAATATATTGCAACTTTTTTATTTTTAATAGTAAGTGCTACTATTTTTTCTCAGCAAATAGATTACAATACAGATGAAGGCTATTTAGCAGAAGGGTATGATTTGGTAACTTACTTTACACAAGAAAAACCTTTAGAGGGTAGTAAGAAATTTGAGACAACTATAAACGGTGTAAAACTTAAATTTGTATCTGCTGAAAACTTAGCGATTTTTAAAAAAAATCCAGAAAAATATATGCCGCAATATGGTGGTTATTGTGCCTACGCAATAGCTGCTAAAAATTCTAAAATGGATATAGATGCTGAGGCATACGATATTAGAGACGGTAAATTATATTTGTTTTTCAATTCTTTTTTTTGGAATAAGTTAGAAGATTGGAAAGAAGAAGATACTCCTGCTTTACAGAAAAAAGGAGATGTAAATTGGGAAATATTAAAACATAAAAAAGACTAATAAATTATGAAAAAGATAGTATTAATAATATTTATTGTTGCGTTTTCTGGCTATGCCCAGGTACACAATTTAAAAAAAGGTTTTGTAGCAGAAGGTTATGATGTTGTTGCTTATTTTGATAATAAAGCAGAAGAAGGTAGTAAAAAGTTTGTTTTAGAACACGAAGGGTTAAAATTAAAATTTACATCGGCTAAAAACTTAGAAACGTTTAAAAAAGATCCTGAAAAGTATTTACCTCAATACGGAGGGTACTGTGCGTATGCCATTGGAAAAAGCGGTAAAAAGGTAGGTATTAACCCAAAAACATTTGAAGTTAGAGACAATAAACTTTATTTGTTTTACAATGCTTGGGGAACAAATACATTAAAATCTTGGAAAAGTGAAGGTGCAGAAGATTTAAAAAAGAAAGCTGATGAAAATTGGAATGCTTCCAATAAAAAGTAAAATATATTTTTGATTTTAGATAAAAAAAGAGCCGAATTTTGTTTTTCGGCTCTTTTTTGTTTTTATTCAACTTTTAACAAGTAGTATGTTTTTTTACCACGTTGTAGTAGTACATATTTATCTGCAATTAAGTCTTCTTTAGAAATTGTAAAATCATCTTTTACTTTTTCTTTATTAACAGAAATGGCATTTTCTTTTAAAGCCCTTCTTGCATCACCATTAGATTTTAAGAAATTAGTTTTTGCTGCTAAAGCTCCAATCATATCTAATCCTTCTTCAATATCAGTAGTAGTAACAGTTGCTTGTGGCACACCATCAAATACATCTAAAAAAGTTTGTTCGTCTAAAGATTTTAAATCAGATGCTGTAGATTTTCCAAATAAAATATTAGATGCTTTAATTGCATTTTCATAAGCATCTTTACCATGTACTAACAAAGTAACTTCTTCTCCTATTCTTTTCTGTAACAAACGCATATGCGGTGCTTCTTTGTGCTCTGTAATTAAAGCGTCAACAGTAGCTTTTTCTAAAAAAGTAAATATTTTTATATATTTTTCAGCATCTTCATCAGAAGCATTTAGCCAATATTGGTAAAATTTATAAGGAGAAGTTCTTTTAGCATCTAACCATACATTTCCTCCTTCAGATTTTCCAAATTTAGAACCATCAGATTTTGTAATTAACGGGCAAGTAATTGCATACCCTTTACCACCACCAATTCTTCTAATTAATTCTGTACCTGTGGTAATGTTTCCCCACTGATCAGAACCACCCATTTGTATAGATGCATTATTGTTTTGGTATAGGTGTAAAAAATCATAACCTTGTACTAATTGATATGTAAACTCTGTAAAAGACATTCCTTCTTTAGACTCAGATCCAATTCTGTTTTTTACAGAATCTTTAGCCATCATGTAATTTACAGAAATGTGTTTACCTATATCTCTAATAAATTCTAAGAAAGAAAAATCTTTCATCCAATCGTAATTATTTACTAAAACAGCAGCATTGTCTGCGTTAGAAGTAAAGTCTAAAAAATGACTTAATTGTGCTTTTATAGCTTCTTGATTGTGGCGTAGTGTTTTTTCGTCTAATAAATTACGTTCAGACGATTTTCCTGAAGGATCTCCAATCATACCTGTAGCACCACCTACTAAAGCAATAGGTTGATGTCCGCATCTTTGAAAATGAGCCAATAGCATAATAGGCACTAAATTACCAATATGTAAAGAATCTGAAGTAGGATCAAAGCCAACATAAGCACTTCTCATACTTTCTAATAAGTGTTCTTCTGTTGTAGGCATGCTGTCGTGTAGCATTCCCCTCCATTTTAATTCTTCAATAAAATTTTTCATTATAGTCAAGTTTATCAGTTGGCAAATATAAGTTTATCAAGCAAAATATACTAAATTCGTAGTATGATTTTAGTTACAGGTGGTACAGGTTTAGTAGGGGCACATTTATTGTATTTTTTAGCAAAGTCAGAAAAAAAAATACGAGCTATTTATAGAGATGAAAAATCTATAAAAAAAACAGAAGAAGTGTTTTCTTATTACACAAAAGACGCATCTTTACTAACTAAAATAGAGTGGTTTAAAGCAGATATTACAGATGTGCCAGCTATGATTCCTGCATTTATAGGCATAAAACAACTGTATCATTGTGCAGCTCTAATTTCTTTTGATGCTAAGGATTATAAAGAAATGAGAAAGGTAAATATACACGGTACAGCAATTGTGGTTAACCTTGCTATTGATGCTAAAATTGATAAAATTTGTTTTGTAAGTTCTATTGCGTCTATTGGAAATTCTTTAAAAGGAGACTTGATTACCGAAGAAAATGAATGGAATAAAGAGGCTGATAATAGCTGGTATTCAATAACTAAATTTGGTGCCGAAATGGAAATTTGGCGTGCGAGTCAAGAAGGTGTAAAAGTGGTGGTTGTAAATCCAGGAGTTATTTTAGGTAGTGGATTATTTGCTACTGGTTCTGGCAAAATAATTTCTAAAATCTATAAAGGATTTAATTTTTATACAGAAGGGGTTACAGGTTTTGTAGGGGTAAAAGATGTTGTAAAAGCAATGATTTTATTAATGGATTCTGATATTAAAAATGAGCGATTTATTTTAGTGTCAGAAAACAAATCTTTTAAAGATGTGTTCTTTTTAATTGCTGACGCTTTTCAGAAAAAAAGACCAAGTTTTAAAATCAAACCGTATCAAACTGCTATTTTATGGAGGGTGTCTTGGCTTTTATCTAAGATAACAAATTCTGCTACTGTTTTTAGTAAATATGCTGCAAAAAGTGGTCATTCTGTGTCTAAGTATTCTTCAAAAAAAATAGAAGAAAGCTTAGGTTTTAAGTTTGAAACTATAAACGATGTTGTAAATAGAGCTTGTAAAAATTATACTAAATTTTTGGAATAGAAGCTTTTTTAATTCTTAGTTTTTCAATAGAATCTGCCTTTATAGAATCTAATACTAGCATTCTTTTAATAGAATCCTGAAAAATCTCATCTTTAATAGAGTCTAATTTCATTTGAATTTTTGAGTATTTTCTTTCTTTAGTTTCTAAACTCTTTTTTGTGTCTTCTAAAATTTCTTTATAAGTATCTATTACCGTTACATAATAATCGTTGCTTATTTTAAAACGAACACTATCTATTTTATATTTTTTATAAACTAAAGGAGCGTAGTTTACATTAGACTCCTTTAGTTTGTTGTTATGAAATTTTGCTGCAGAAGCAACCATTAAATCTTCAAGTAAAAGACTCATAGTGTCTTTAGGTATCAAATTTTTAGGTTTTTCAAAAATGGTATTACTTGTGCAAGAAAATAGACCAATTAGAATTAAAAAGCAGCTTATTTTTTTCATGTTAACGATTAAAAGTAAGGCGTTTTCCTCTTATATTTTCATTAAAAACACCATTGTTATATACTAAGTTTCCATTAACAAAAGTATGCGTAATTGTAGATGAAAAAGTAGTTCCTTCAAAAGGAGACCAACCACATTTGTATAAAATATTATCTTTAGATACTATCTGAGGTTTTTCTGCATCAATTAAAACTAAATCTGCATAATAGCCTTCTTTTATAAACCCTCTTTTTTCTATTTGGAACAACTTTGCAGGGTTATGGCTCATTTTTTCTACTGCTTTTTCAATAGAAATAACACCTTCTTTAACTTTCTCTAAAATAGCTGTAACCGCATGTTGTACTAAAGGGCCACCACTTGGTGCTTTAGTATACACGTTGTCTTTTTCTTCTATTGTATGAGGAGCATGGTCTGTAGCAAGCACATCAATTCTATCATCTAACAAAGCTTCCCACAATCCCAATCTGTCGTTTTCTGTTTTTACCGCCGGATTCCATTTAATATGTGTTCCTTTTTCTTCGTAATCTTTATCAGAAAACCATAGGTGATGTATACAAACTTCGGCAGTAATTTTCTTTTCTTCTAAAGGAATGTCATTTCTAAAAAGAGAAGTTTCTTTTGCTGTTGATAAATGAAAAACGTGTAATCTAGCTCCTGTTTTTTTAGCTAATTCAATAGCCTTAGAAGATGATAAATAACAAGCTTCTTCACTTCTAATAATAGGATGGTATTTTACAGGAATATCATCTCCGTATTTGTCTTTGTATTCTTGTGTGTTTTTTCTGATAGTAGCTTCATCTTCACAATGTACAGAAATAATCATATCTGTAGAAGAAAAAATCTTTTCTAAAACAGCTTGGTCATCTACTAACATGTTACCTGTAGAAGAACCCAAGAACAATTTAATTCCGGCAACTTTTTTAGGATCTGTTTTTAGTAATTCTTCCAAATTATCATTAGTACCCCCAAACATAAATGAGTAGTTTACGTAAGAATCTTTAGCAGCTATAGAAAATTTATCTTCTAATAAATCTTGAGTTGTTGCTTGCGGTACTGTATTTGGCATTTCTATAAATGTAGTAATACCACCAGCAGCAGCAGCTCTACTTTCTGTAGCAATATTTGCTTTATGCGTTAAACCAGGCTCTCTAAAATGTACCTGATCATCTATAAAACCAGGTATTAAAAATTTACCATTAGCATTAATAACCTCAGTAGCATTTGTTGCCTCTATTTCTGATGCAATTTTTGTAATTATTTCATTTTCAATAAGAATGTCACCCGAAAAAACATTGTTTTCGTTAACTATTTTTGCATTTTTTATTAAATAAGAGCTCATCTATTTGTTTATTTTGGTAATCCTTTTAATTTCATTTTTATTACACCTAAAAGTGCTTCAGATATTATGTTGCCACTCATTTTAGAAGCGCCTAAACTTCTATCTGTAAAAATTACAGACACTTCTTTTATTTTAAATTGATGTTTCCACGCTTTAAATTTCATTTCTATTTGAAACGCGTAACCAATAAATCTAATTTTATCTAATTTTATTGTTTTTAAAACTTTACTATTCCAACAAACGAAACCCGCAGTAGTATCAAAAAGAGGTATTCTAGTTATTAAGCGAACATATTTAGATGCAAAATAAGATAGTAATAATCTTTTTATATCCCAGTTAACTACATTTACCTGATTGTTTACGTATCTAGAACCTACAGAAACATCTGCACCCTCTTTAGCGCATGCATTGTATAAACGAACCAAATCTTTTGGATTGTGAGAAAAATCAGCATCCATTTCTATTACATAGTTATATTGTTTTTTTAATGCCCATTTAAAACCATGTATATATGCGGTGCCTAAGCCATTTTTGCCTTGTCTTTTTTCTAAAAAAAGTTTTTCAGGAAATACAGTCATTAAATTTTTTACAATAGTAGCTGTACCGTCAGGAGAGTTGTCATCTACTACTAAAACATGAAATACTTTGTCTTCATTAAAAACAGCTTTAATAATAGCTTCTATGTTTTCTTTTTCGTTATAAGTAGGAATAATGACTAACGTGTCTGACATAAATAAAATTTCATGTAGTAAGAAACACAAATATACACTAATTAATTACTAATTTTGTGTTAATCTAAAACAAGTATAAGTGCAAGCGTTAGAAAAAATAGCTATTAATAATTATTGGTTTACCATTTTATTGGTATGCTTATTATTAAGTGTGTTTTTTTTAAAAATGATGAATGCAAAAAAGTTAAAAACAAGTGCGCTTGCTTTATTTTTAAGAGGTGTTTTAGAAGAAGAAAATGAAGATGCAATAACCATTGTAACTCCTTTTAAAACAGTTGTTTTTTTATTTAGTGTTACTGTTTTAACATGTGTAATTTACAAATTATCTTTTCTGTTAACGTTAGATTTAGATGAAGGAGGATATCGTTTTCTTTTCTTTTTTTTAATTATTCTCAGTTACTTTGTTTTAAAAAGATTGTTAGAGTATTTGTTGTCTGTACTTTTTTTAATTAAAAAAGAAATAAAGTTTTTTTTAGTAGCAAAATCTAGCTATTTGTATTCTGTATGTTTTTTACTGTATGTAGGAGTTATTCTTACAGAGTATTCAATTTTAAATACGGTTTTTTTATTATACTTAGCTGTGTTATTGTTTGTTATTAGATTTGTTTTACATGTTAGAAACAATAAAAAACTAGTTTTTAATAAATTGTTTTACTTTTTTTTATACCTTTGCGCGTTTGAAATAGCCCCCCTATTTATATTATTTAAATTGATGTTTTAAATTAAAAATAGAAAGCGTATGAAAGTGAAAACGATATTAGTATCGCAACCTGCACCAAAGACAGAAACATCTCCTTATTTTGATTTGTCTGATAAACAAAAAGTTAAAATTGATTTTAGATCTTTTATTCATGTAGAAGGAATACCTGTAAAAGAGGTAAGAGCTCAGAAAGTAGATTTAAAAGATTTTTCTGCAATTATTTTAACTAGTAGAAATGCGGTAGATTACTTCTTTAAAATTGCTGAAGAAATGCGTTTTAAAGTTCCTGATGATATGAAGTATTTCTGTCAGTCAGAAGCTGTAGCTTATTACTTACAAAAATATGTAGTGTATAGAAAGCGTAAAATTTATGTAGGTAACAGAACTTTTCCTGACTTAATAAAATTGATTAAGAAATACAAAACAGAAAAGTTTTTATTACCAAGTTCAGATAAGTTAAAACCTTTAATTCCTGAAGAGTTAGATAAAATTGGAGTTACTTGGAAACGTTTAGATTTATACAGAACAGTAGTTAGTGATTTGTCTGACTTAGAAAATGTTTTTTATGATGTATTGGTGTTCTTTAGTCCTTCAGGAATAGAATCTTTACTAAAAAACTTTCCTAACTTTAAACAAAATAATACTAGAATTGCTGCATTTGGTAATTCTACAGTTAAAGCGGTTACAGATGCTGGTTTTAATTGTAATATAAAAGCTCCTGCACCAGAAACACCTTCTATGACAATGGCTTTAGAAAAATATATTAAAGAGGTTAATAAAAAATAATTTTATAGAATCTTAATTATATACAAAGACCAAGCAAATAAATGCTTGGTCTTTTTTAATTAAAAACATTAGTGTTTGTGTTTTTAATTTTTAAGCAAATAAGGTGGCAAATGCTTCTTCTATTTTACCAACTAGTATTAATTTTATAGTATGATTTTTAGAGGATATTTTGTTGTATTTAGAGGCGACAAATGTTTTGTAGCCTAGTTTTTCTGCTTCTAAAATACGTTGGTCTATTTTAGATACAGGTCTTATTTCTCCTGCTAAACCAACCTCGGCACCAAAGCACACGTTTGGGTTAATGGCAACATCTTGATTAGAAGATAGTATTGCTGCTACAACGGCTAAATCTATTGCAGGATCATCTACGTTAATACCTCCTGTTATGTTTAAAAATACATCTTTTGCACCTAGTTTAAAACCGGCTCTTTTTTCTAAAACAGCCAATATCATATTTAAGCGTTTTAAATTATAGCCTGTTGTAGATCTTTGTGGTGTACCGTATACAGCAGTAGATACTAGTGCTTGAATTTCTATCATTAAAGGTCTTATACCTTCTAATGTAGATGCAATTGCGGTTCCGCTTAAATCTGCGTCTTTTTTAGAGATGAGTATTTCTGATGGATTAGAGATTTCTCTTAATCCGTTTGATAGCATTTCGTAAATACCCAATTCTGAGGTTGATCCAAATCTGTTTTTTTGACTTCTTAAAATTCGGTAAGTGTGGTTTCTGTCTCCTTCAAATTGTAGTACAACATCTACCATGTGCTCTAAAATTTTAGGACCTGCAATGTTTCCTTCTTTATTAATGTGTCCTATTAATAGTACAGGAGTTGCGGTTTCTTTGGCAAACTTTATAAGTTCTGCAGAGGTTTCTCTAATTTGAGAAATTGTTCCTGGAGAGGCTTCTATATTGTTTGTATGTAGGGTTTGTATAGAATCTATAACTAATACTTCTGGAGCTATTGTTTCTATATTTTTAAAAATTTGTTGTGTACTGGTTTCTGTTAAGATTAAACAATTAGAGTTATTAGCATTTAATCGTTCTGCTCTCATTTTAATTTGAGATTGACTTTCTTCTCCTGAAACGTATAATACCTTTTGATTGATATTTAGGGCAACTTGCAATAATAGGGTAGATTTTCCGATACCGGGTTCTCCTCCTAAAAGTGTTACAGAACCTTTTACCAATCCGCCTCCTAAAACAGTGTCTAATTCGTTGTTGTTAGTTACAACTCTTTCTTCTGGGTTTAGTTGTATTTCGGCTATTTTTAATGGTTTGTTTACGGTTTGTTTTGCTGTTGTTGATTGTTTCCAAACTCGTTTTTCTTCTTTCTGAATAATTTCTTCTACAATGGTGTTCCATTCTTTACAGGCACCACATTGGCCTACCCATTTTGCGTGTTGGGTGCCACAATTTTGACAGAAAAAAGTTGTTTTGGTTTTTGCCATTTAAAATATATCGAACGATTTTAGAATAACAAAGTTACAAACTAATGTTGATATTGTTGTTTAAAAAGTAATTTGTAGTTTGTTTTTTATTGAAGTTGGCAAGTGGTTGCGTTAGCGATTGAATGGTGTGTTTGAGCTCTTTTTGTACCGTTGTAAAAACGGTACAAAAAAGCGAGTAATGAAAGCGCGACCTTTAGGGAACGCCCTTGTTTTATTTGTTTTTGTTTAATATTGGAAGCAGTAAAAATGCTAAACCTCCAAAAATAATAATCATTGCTGTTTGTGCTGTCCACATGATCCAACCAAAAGCGGTTGCGGGTTCTGTTGGTATGTTAAATAGAGCTAGTGCGCCTGCAACGGCTATTGGGTACAAGCCGATGCCTCCGTTTGTTGCGGCTATAGAAAAACCACCTGCAATAAAGCCAATTAAAACTCCGCCAAAAGGCACGTTTAGGTTTTCTATGGCGGGTATGGTTGCCCAAAACATGGCTACATACATAAGCCAAATAAATACGGTATGAAAAATAAATGCCCACTTACTTTTCATTTTAAAAATACTTGTTACGCCTTCTATTAAGCCTGTAATAAAAGTTTTTATTTTTAAAAGAAAACCAGATTTTGCTTTTTTAACAAAGGATGAAAAAATGAAAAAACCGACAATTAATATGGCTAAAGCTATGCCTATTTTTACGGGGTTGAAATTTTTTGTGAGTAATTCGTATATAAAATCGTATTGTACAAAGAGTGTTATTGCAATAATGGAAAGCATCATTATTAGGTCTGCAATTCGTTCTGCTACAATGGTTCCAAATCCTTTTTCGAAAGGTATTTTTTCGTAATTTGCCATTACGGTTGCTCTAGAAATTTCTCCAGCTCTGGGTAGTGCCAAGTTTACTAAATAGCCTACTAAAACTGCTAAAACGCTATTGGTAAATTTAGGTTTAAAACCTAGTGGTTCTAGCATAAACTTCCATCTGTAGGCTCTAGATAAATGACTTAAGATACCGAAGAAAAGACCTAAGACAATCCAACTATATTTTGCTTCTTTAAAATAACCAACAAGTACGTCTATAGATATTTTTGAAATAGAGTACCAAACTAAAAAACCTCCCAAAATGAGAGGTAATAGTATTTTTAAAACTTTTTTGATATTCAAAACTAAGTAAGTGTGTTGTCTTTTTCGTTTGGAAAAACTAATGATGGTTTAAAGTTTTTAGCCTCTTCAAAGTCCATAAAACCATAAACAATTAAAATTAAAACATCGCCTACGGCAACTCTTCTTGCAGCTGCACCGTTTAATGTTATTTCTCCGCTACCACGTGGTCCTGGAATTGCGTAAGTTTCTAAACGTTCGCCATTGTTGTTGTTTACAATCTGAACACGTTCTCCTTCTATAATGTTGGCAGCGTCCATTAAATCTTCGTCTATGGTAATGCTTCCTATATAATTTAAATCGGCACCAGTAACTTTTACACGGTGGATTTTAGATTTTACTACTTGTACTAACATTTTACAAAAATACTCTTTTTTGGTTGAATAGCTATTATAATTGAATGTTATCAATTAATCGGATTTTACCTGCAAATACTGCAATAAAAGCACGGTATTTTTTATTAGATTCTTTGTTTTTTACAGTTTTTAGTGTTTTTTCTTCTGCAATTGTAAAGTATTCTAATGTTAATAAAGGGTGATTTTTAAACTCATTTTGCACCCAATTTGTAATATTGGTAATTGTTGTTGTGCTGCTTTTTTGTTTTGCTTTTTGTAATGTTTGGTATATAAACGGAGCAGCTTTTCTTTGTGCTTCTGTTAAACGGGTATTTCTAGAACTCATGGCTAAACCGTCATCTTCTCTAAAAATAGGGCACCCTTTTATTTTTACTTTTAAATGGTTTTGTTTTACCATTTTTTTGATGATTTGTAACTGCTGAAAGTCTTTTTCGCCAAAATAAGCTTTGTTGGGAGTTACAATTTTAAAAAGTGTTTTTACTATAGTTCCTACACCATTAAAATGACCGTCTCTAAATTTTCCTTCCATTTGATGTTCTAATCCATCAAAGTCAAAATTTTCGGCAGTAACATTTGTGTTATAAATTTCTTCTACTGAAGGGTTAAATAGTACATCGCATGCTACTTTTTCAAGTAAAAGAGTGTCGTTTTCTAGTGTTTTTGGATATTTAACTAGGTCTTCTTGTTTGTCAAATTGGGTGGGGTTAACAAAAATACTAACCACCACGATGTCATTTTTCTTTTTTGCTTTTTTAATTAAAGATAAATGCCCTTTATGAAGTGCCCCCATAGTTGGTACAAAACCAATTGTTTTATTTTTGGCTTTTTTAGAGCTTATGTAAGCTTTTAAATCTTGTTTTTTTGTGAAAAATTTCATCTTTAAAAATTAAGTAAAGTCTGCAAACTTACCAATTTAACACGATATTAGCATAATAATTTGTATTTTTGCATATCTTATAAAAGAGTTTGATTTAATGAAGGACAAGAGAATACTATTTGTTTCATCGGAAGTAGTGCCTTACTTACCAGAAACAGAATTATCGTCAACAGCATTTAATGCAGCAAAAAACGCACATTCTAAAGGAGTACAAACAAGAATTTTTATGCCAAGATATGGTGTAATAAATGAAAGAAGACATCAGTTGCATGAAGTTATTCGTCTTTCTGGTATGAACCTTGTTGTTAATGATATGGATATGCCGCTTATTATAAAAGTAGCATCTATACCTAAAGAAAGAATGCAAGTTTATTTTATAGACAACGAAGAATATTTTAAAAGAAAAGCCGTTTTTACTGGTGATGATAATGAAATGTTTGGAGATAATGATGAGCGTGCAATTTTCTTTGCAAAAGGAGTTGTAGAAACTGTAAAAAAATTAAATTGGGCTCCGGATATTATTCATGTACATGGATGGATGGCTTCTTTATTACCATTATACCTAAAAGAATTTTATAAAGAAGAACCTCTTTTTGCGGAAAGCAAAATTGTGGTTTCATTATATGATGGTGGTTTTGAGGGAACGCTTAATACTGAACTTGCAAACAAAGTTAAATTTGATAGTATTGTAGATGAAAAAGTAGAAACTATAGTAAAACCTAACCATACAAATATTTTAAAGAGTGCTATAGAAAACTCAGATGCAGTTATTCATGGTAGTGAAACTGTAGATGATGAATTAGCTTCTTTTTTAGAAGGTAAAGAGATTCCTGTTTTAGCACATCAAACAGAAAATATTAAAGAAAGTTATTTAGATTTTTATGCCGATTTATTAAAGGCTAATTAATTAAACGTTTTACGTGAGAAATTTTTTTAAAGGAAGCATTTATATAAGTGCTTTTATTATTGTGTTAGCAAGTATTATTTCTTGTGAAGAAGATTTTACAGATATTGGAACTAGTATTATTGTAAATAATAAGTTTTCTAAAAACGAAGTTTTTTTAGATTTAGACATAAAACCAATAAATTTACAGGGTATTGATGCTGATAAAACAGGTTTAGAAGTTGAGAGAGTTGGTATAAATCTTGTTAATTATAGACTAGGAGTTTATACTACTGCTAAAAGTAAAACAATACGTTCCGGTTTTGTAACACAATTAAGTCTTCCTTCAGAAAATTTGAGAACACAGCAAAATGGTGATACTATTTTTACTTTAGATAAAGTTTTTTTAAAAATACCTTATAAGTTAGATTCTGTGTTAGGTAATAAAAATGCTCTTACAAAAGTAAAAGTGTATAGAAATCCTACTTTTTTACATAAGTTAAACCCCGATAACTTAGCCTTACGTAATACATACTCTTCAGGTTTTAATTATAATGAGAAAGATGAAGATTTATTAACTAATTCAAACTTTTCGTTTACAGCAAATGATATTCAAAAAGATATTAATATTACCTTTTATAGACCTGATAGAAGTGAAAACACCCAAAGCACAGATAGTATTAAGGATGTTTTAAAATTAGAGAATGCAAGAAACGAACCAGTTGCTTTTTTAGCAATTCCTTTAGATTTAGAGAAAATGGAAAATTTATTTTGGAATGAATTTGAGAATTCTCAATTTAAATCAGAACAAGCTTTTCAAAATTATTTTAGAGGATTAATTGTTAAAGTAGAAGGAGATGATGGTGCTTTAGTACCTGTTAATATTGCTGATGCATCTCAAGGACAAGCTGCATTAGATTTTTTATATTCAAAAGTAGTGAAAAAAGATACTGTTATTACAGGTAGTTATTCTTTTCCTTTTAAAACAGATATACAAAATAATATATATGATGTTATTGAAGATGCTAAATTACCAAGTTTTGATAATGACTTTTTAGTACAAGGTTTAGCAGGAGTTTCTGCAGAAATTAGCATTTTAGGTGTAAATTTATCTAGCTTAGATGAAGATGATCCTTTATTGTTGTACAGGGATAAAGATGTTGATGTTAATAATTATCTTGATTTAAAAGAATTGGCATCTATAAGAGATATAGAAAATAATGATTTTGGACTACTGGCTAACGAGGCTACAATATTATTTAATATAAATGAAGAACTAAGTTCAGGAATAGATGTTCCGAATAGGTTGTATATCTATTCGAATAATAATGAAGGAAGAAGTCCATTGCATTTGTCAGATTCTTTTTCTTCAAACTCATTTCCAACAGAATCATCTCAACAAAATGTAAATCCTTTTGGAGTAATTTCACAATTATCTGATGGGCAAAGTGGTTATACTTTTAATGTAACAGCTTATGTATCAAGCTTATTAAATGGTTCTTCAGAAGATTTTTCTCCTTTAGTTTTAAAAGTTTTTAATCCTACTGATAATCCAAGAATTGTAGGAGCTTTAAATAGTGTAACATCTTATAGCTGGGATCCGAAATTTGTTA
This sequence comes from uncultured Polaribacter sp., assembly GCA_937936695.1. GTDB lineage: Bacteria > Bacteroidota > Bacteroidia > Flavobacteriales > Flavobacteriaceae > Polaribacter. Next base: position 22,487 of record CALHCK010000243.1, on the reverse strand, counting down.
TTTTACATAATGGAAATGATAACAATGGATTAAGAAAAGCTCAGTTAAAGCTTTCTTTTACAAGTAAAAAATAATTAAAAAATAAAAATAAAAAATTAATATGTGTGGTATTACTGGTTATATAGGTTATAGAGATGCCTACCCAATAGTTATAAACGGTCTTAAGCGCTTAGAATATAGAGGGTATGATAGCGCAGGTATAATGATGTATGATGGTAGTAACATTCATCTATCTAAGACTAAGGGTAAGGTTTCTGATTTAGAAGTAATAACAGATAAAGAAGAAGAAAGAAAAAAAGGTCTTATAGGAATGGGGCATACCCGTTGGGCAACACATGGTGTGCCTAACGATACAAACTCTCATCCTCATTTTTCACAATCAGGAAATTTAGCTATCGTTCATAACGGAATTATAGAAAATTATGATACTTTAAAAAAAGAACTTATAACTAGAGGGTATACTTTTAAAAGTGATACTGATACAGAAGTATTGGTAAATTTAATTGAAGAAGTAAAGAAGAAAGAAGGTTGTAAATTAGGGAAAGCAGTACAATTAGCATTAAATAGTGTTATAGGTGCTTATGCTATTGCTGTTTTTGATAAGACAAAACCAAATGAAATTATAGTAGCAAAGTTAGGAAGTCCTATTGCTATTGGTGTTGGTGAGAAAAATTCAGAATTTTTTGTTGCATCGGATGCATCACCTTTTATAGAATATACAAAAGAGGCTATTTATTTAGAAGATGAAGAAATGGCTATTATTAAATTAGGTAAGGGTATTAAAATCTACAAGATAAAAGATGATTCTTTAGTAGATGCTAATATTCAAGAGTTAAAAATGAATCTTGAGCAGATAGAAAAAGGTGGTTACGACCATTTTATGCTTAAAGAAATTCATGAACAACCTAAGGCAATTATAGATACCTATAGAGGTAGAATGTTAGCTGATGAAGGAATTATTAGAATGGCTGGTATTGATAACCACATGAATAAATTCTTAAATGCTGAAAGAATTATTATTGTTGCTTGTGGTACGTCATGGCATGCAGGTTTAGTAGGAGAATATCTTATAGAAGAATTTGCACGTATACCTGTAGAGGTAGAGTATGCTTCTGAATTTAGGTATAGAAACCCAATAATAACTTCTAAAGATGTTGTTATAGCAATTTCTCAATCAGGAGAAACTGCAGATACATTAGCTGCAATAAAATTAGCAAAATCTAAAGGAGCTTTTGTTTTTGGTATTTGTAATGTAGTTGGTTCTTCTATTGCAAGAGAGACACATGCAGGTGCTTACACACATGCAGGACCAGAAATAGGTGTTGCTTCTACAAAAGCTTTTACAACTCAAATAACAGTTTTAAATTTAATAGCTTTAAAATTATCATCAAAAAAAGGAACACTTTCTAAATCTGCTGTATTAACTTATTTACAAAGAATGCAGTTGATACCTAAAAAAGTAGAAGAACTTTTAAAGTTAGATGAAAAAGTTAAAGAAATAGCTAAAGTGTATAAAGATGCCACTAACTGCTTGTATTTAGGAAGAGGTTTTAATTTTCCGGTAGCTTTAGAAGGCGCTTTAAAATTAAAAGAGATATCTTATATACATGCTGAAGGTTATCCAGCTGCAGAAATGAAGCATGGGCCTATTGCTTTAATTGATGAGAATATGCCGATTTTTGTAATTGCAACAAACAAAGGGCATTACGAAAAAGTAGTAAGTAATATTCAAGAAATTAAATCTAGAGCAGGTAAAATTATAGCTATTGTAACAGAGGGAGATGTTACTGTAAAAGAAATTGCAGATCATTATATTGAGATACCTGAAACAGAGGAAGCATTTACACCTTTGTTAACAACAATACCTTTACAATTACTATCTTATCATATAGCTGTTTTACTAAATAAAAATGTAGATCAGCCAAGAAACTTAGCTAAATCTGTCACCGTAGAGTAAATAGATGTAAAAAATAATATTATTAAAAACCTTGCTTGTAGCAAGGTTTTTTTATTTGGCTTTATCATGCACTTTTGTTGGTGTGTTATTATTCCATAAAGTAAGAATATCTGTTGCTACACTAGCTCCACTTCCTGCAGCAATTGCAAATTGGCTTCTGCAGCCTGCAATAGTACCACAACAATACAAATCTTTTTTTATTAAGTATTGATTGTTTTTAAGTTGAATTCTATCTTTAGTAGGGTTTGCTCTTTTGTGTGGCTCTATAAAGTCTTCCAATCCTTTAATTGTAAAAGGTTTTGCGTAATTTAAAGCAACTACAATAATTTTAGCAGTATAGCTGCTTTTATTAGTTTTAACTTTAAATCCTTTTACATCATCATGTATACTAATCACTTTTTCTTTTTCAATTTGTTCTATTTCAGAGTATAAATTAGTTAATTGTTCTTTCCCTTCTTGTAAAATATCTTTCCCTAAGGTTTTAGGAGCTATACCGAGTACATTATTAAAAAGTGCGTCTTGTAAATGAGAAGCTCTTTGATGCATAATAATACCCGTTTTTTTGTTTTTGGCAAACTCTTTGTCTTTTGCAGATCCTAAAACTAAAGCGCATTGCATTCCAGATACTCCACCTCCAACAATTAATACATCAAAATTCATTATAAAAAAGTTTTAAATATTTATTTATCTTACTATGTTTATAGCCAAGTAAATTTATGGAAAATAATACTATTTTTGAGTTATGTTTCAATTAGGAAAAACAATAGTATCTGAAGATATTATAGAAAAAGATTTTGTGTGTAATTTATCTGCTTGTAAGGGTGCTTGTTGCGTAGATGGAGAAGCGGGAGCTCCTTTAGATAAAGAAGAAACCAAAATTTTAGAAGCTATTTACCCGAAGGTTAAACCTTATTTAAGAAAAGAGGGTGTAGAGGTTATAGAAAAAGAAGGTACTTGGATTACAAGTGAATGGGGAGAGTTAGAAACCCCTTTAATAAATGGAGCAGATTGTGCTTATGTAATTTTTGATGAAAAAAATACTGCACTTTGTGCTATAGAAGAAGCTTATAATCAAGGAGAAATTGATTGGAAAAAACCTATTTCTTGTCATTTATACCCTGTGAGAGTTAAAGATTATAGCGAGTTTGCGGCCGTAAATTATCATAAATGGGATATTTGTGATGATGCTTGCTCTTTAGGGAAAGAGTTGCAGATGCCTATTTATAAATTTGTAAAACAGGCTTTGGTAAGAAAATTTGGTAAAGATTGGTATGATGAGTTAGAAAAGGTTGCACAAAAACATAACAAATAACATACTAAAAGTAGGTTGTTTGTAATCAAAGAATTAAGCAGTGTTATTAAATTAATACTGCTTTTTTATTTTGGCATGTTATTTGGTTTTAACAAGTTTTTAACATTTTAAAACTTATACTCATGAAAATTATCAAAAAAATCCCGAAACAACAACTAGAAAAGTTTTCTACCATTTTTACACAATTGTCTCTAGTGCTTGTGTTGTTTATTGTGTATGTAACATTAGAATATAAAACAGAAATAAAATCTGTAGCTGTTGTTAATAATAAAGACGATAGAACACTGTATGAAATAGCAGAAAACAAAGTTTATGTTTTTGTAAAAGAAGAAGCTATAAAACCTAAGAAAATAAAGATTCAAAAAACACAAAAGTTACTTTTAGACGAAAAAATAGAACAAACCGACAATAGTATCATAGAAAAAGTGATTAGTAAAGACAGTTTTGAATCTACAGAAAACTTAATAGATATTGAATCTCTTTATGAAGAAGATGAACCTGAAGATAATTACGAAGAGGACGTTCCTTTTATAAATATACAAAGTGCACCAATATTTAAAGGGTGTGAAGGATTAAATAAACTAGAAAACAAAAAATGTTTTGATAGAAAGATGAAGCAATTTGTGCAGCGTAATTTTGATGTAGATATTGCAAATGAACTGGGTTTAAATTCAGGAATACATAGAATTTATACTCAATTTATAATTGATAAAAAAGGAGAAGTGATAGATGTAAAAATAGGAACAAAAAATAAAGCTTTAAAAGAAGAAGCTAATAGGGTTATAAATAAATTACCCAAATTTAAACCAGGTAAACAGCACAATCAAAAAGTAAAAGTAAAATACACACTGCCCATATCTTTTAAATTAGATTAAAATTAGACTCAACCTTTAAGGTTGAGTTTTTTGTTTAGATGAGTGTAAATGCATTAACAACAAGTAAATAAATAATTGTAGTTTCGTAAATGATATTAGAAACATTTTTTTTTACTTTTGATGCAGAAAAAATAAATTGATTTTGAAAGACTATTTTGCACATGAAACTGCCGTAATTGATGAAAATTGCAGTATTGGTAAAGATACCAAAATATGGCACTTTAGCCATATTATGTCTAATTGTACTATAGGTAAAAAATGCAATATCGGTCAGAATGTTGTAATATCTCCTGATGTAATTTTAGGTACAAATGTAAAAGTACAAAACAACGTATCTGTTTATACAGGGGTTATTTGTGAAGATGATGTTTTTTTAGGGCCTTCTATGGTTTTTACAAATATAACTAATCCTAGAAGTGCAATTGTAAGAAAGGATGCGTACAAAAAAACCTTGGTAAAAAAAGGAGCAACTATAGGTGCAAATGCTACAATTATTTGTGGAAATACAATAGGTAAATATGCACTTATTGGTGCAGGAGCTGTAGTAACAAAAGAGGTATTACCTTATGCTTTGGTAGTAGGTAACCCGTCTAAACAAATAGGTTGGGTTAGCGAGTATGGGCACACATTAACATTTAATAAAGACGGATTTGCTGTTTGTAAAGAAAGCAATCAAAAATATCAATTAAAAAACAATTCGGTTTTAAAATTATAAGATGATAAAAAAATACATATTACTAGTTTTATTATTCCCCTCACTACTATTTGCTCAATCAGAAAAATATCCTGTTTTTGATGCCTGTAAAGGAGCAGAAATTAACAACTTAGAAGATTGTTTTTTAGAAGAATCTAAAAAACATTTCTTTAAAGAATTTAAAACACCTACAGTTGTAGAACAAGAAAATTTTAAAGGAACAGCAAATATTTTATTTGTAGTAACTAATACAGGAGATTTTAAACTGATTTATGTAAATACACCATACGATCAATTAAAAGAAGAAGTTTCTAGAGTATTTAAAACATTTCCAAATATAAAACCAGGTTGGTATAACAATCATCCTGTAGAAATGAAATTTGTGCTTCCTATTAAATTTCCTGTCGGAAAAAAGAAAACAAAGTTAACAGCTGTAAAAACATTTGTACCTAAGAAAAAAGCAAGTTTACAAGAGGTAGTAAACAAAACTAGAGCAGAAGATTCGTTGTTTGTAGAACACAACAGCTACCTTAATATTCCGTTTACACACCAAAGATATATTGATTATGAGTATGCTTTACATAAAGCAGATGATACGCATACAGCATCTAAACCATATACTTTTAAAGAGGTAAATGAATATTATAATTTAACAGCAGCTAAAAAGCAGTTTTTAAAGCCTAATAAAGAAACGTGGGTTGGTAAAAAAGTTTGGAATGAGCATTTGTTAGAAGTGAAAAAAGAAGATTATTGGTTAACTTTAGATTTTCTGTTAGATACTCAGTTAGGAAAAGATAATTCTGATGTAGATTATACCTATAATAATTCTAGAATTTTAACAGCAAACGGATCTTTAGGTAAAAAAATAGCTTTTTCTGCAACATATTACGAGAGTCAGGGAAGGTTTGCAGATTATGTAAATAGTTTTATATCTAACCCAGATAAAGAAAATTTTAAACCTATAAGTTCAGAAGGCTTGGTTCCTGGTAGAGGTAAAGCAAAAGGTTTTAAAGAAGATTCTTTTGATTATCCAGTAGCAGAAGGGTATCTTTCATACAAACCAAATAAATTCTTTTTATTTCAATTTGGTCATGGTAAAAACTTTATTGGAGACGGGTACAGATCTTTTGTGCTTTCAGATGTGTCATCACCTACAACCTACTTAAAAATGAATGTAGATTTATGGAAGTTTAGGTATTCTAATATTTGGATGTGGGGGCAAGATGTAAGAGAAAATTTGGCAAATACTAATAACAGAGCGCATTTAAGAAAATATATAGCCTTACATCATTTAAGTATAAACCTTAACAAAAGATTGAATCTTGGTTTCTTTGAAGCTGCAGTATCTGCTGGTGAAAACGGAATTGATATTTCTTTCTTAAATCCATTATTAGTTTTTAGATCTGTAGAGTTTAACAGAGGTGCAGATGTTGGAAATGCAATTTTAGGTTTAACAGGTAAATATAAGTTAACAGATAACGTTGCATTATATTCTCAATTGGCTATAGATGAGTTTTCTATTGGTAATTTAGGGGATTTAAGTGATTGGAGAAATAAATTTGGTTTACAACTAGGAGCAAAATATTTTAATGCTTTTAATGTTGAGAATTTATTTTTACAATTAGAGTATAACTATGCAAGACCTTATACTTTTTCTCATAAAACACCACTTTTAAATTTCGGACATTATAGTCAACCATTAGCACACTTATGGGGAGCAAATTTTTGGGAAACTGTTGGTATAGCAAATTATAAAAAAGGAAGATGGAGTGCTTTTGCTAAATTAATTTATGGTAAAAAAGGTTTTGATTTTATTGATCAACCAACTACTAGTTTTGGTGGAGACATTTTTCAATCTAATGATAGAAGAATAGGAGATACAGGAAATGAATTAGCACAAGGTAATACAGCAAATATTTTAATAGCAGATTTGCAGGCGCGTTATTTAGTAAATGCAGCCAATAATACAAGCTTATTTGCAAGTTTTACATATAGAGATTTTGCACCTACAATAAATGCAAATGGTTTTCCTGAAGGAACAACTACATGGTTTTCTATAGGTATTAAGGCAGATTTGTTTAATTGGTACCTAGATTTTTAATTTTTTTTGTATTTGATGTTAATATTAAATACATTTATTCGTATATTTGCAGTGTGATTTTTAATTAAGTCACACTTTTTCTTTTTCATAGCAATTTTCCCACTCAATTTATTGAGTGGGTTTTTTATTTAAAGTAAAACCTACTTAAAAATATGGTAAAGTCATAATTATCAAATATCTTTGTAGGCTAGTTAAATAAAATGGAATCAACAGTAATTTCAGACAATAAAACATCAATGAAAATTATTATTTCAGATTTTAAACAGCTTACCAAAGTTGGTTTGTCTTTAAGTGTAGTTTTTACCTCTATTGCTGGTTATTTATTAGCAATAGAAGATGTAGATTATTTTGTGCTTTTTTTATTAGGTTTAGGAGGCTTTTTTATGGTAGGTGCATCAAATGCATTTAATCAAATAATAGAAAAAGAAACAGATTCTATTATGAAACGTACTCAGAATAGGCCGATTCCTACAGGTAGAATGTCTGTAAATGTTGCTTTGGTAATTGCTATTCTTTTTACAATTTTAGGAATTGCTATTTTATATAGTATTAACCCTAAAACGGCATTATTTGGTGCTATTTCTATCTTTTTATATACTAGTGTGTATACTCCTTTAAAACCAGTAACACCTTTAGCTGTTTTTGTAGGAGCAATACCAGGTGCTATCCCTTTTATGTTAGGTTGGGTAGCTGCAACAAATAATTTTGGTATAGAGGCAGGGTTTTTGTTTATGGTACAATTCTTTTGGCAATTTCCGCACTTTTGGGCAATTGGTTGGTTGCAGTACGAAGAGTATAAAAAAGCAGGATTTAATATGTTACCTATGAATACAAAAGATACAGGGGCTGTTAAACAAATTATTTTTTATACAATAATTATGATTTTAGTGTCTATTGCACCAGTATTAAAACTTTCAGGGGCATTTTACATTTATCCAATAACGGCTGTTATTATAACTTTATTAGGTGCTTACATGCTGTATTTTGGGGTTAAATTACATAAAAGCTTAGAAAATACAGATGCCAGAAAACTAATGCTGTCTAGTATTTTGTATATAACTGTAGTGCCTATTGTATATGTGGTAGATAAATTTTTACATTAGAATGATACAAGAACAAAGAGTACAAGAAGAATTAAAAGTAGCTAAGAAAAAATCTGCAAAACCTATGTTGTGGGTTTCTATGATTAGTATGGTAATGTTTTTTGCAGGACTAACAAGTGCTTATGTAATAAGTATGAAGAGAGATGATTGGGTTTCTTTTGAATTGCCTCAAGCATTATATGTAAGTACAATTTTAATTATTCTTAGTAGTGTTACTTTAATTTTGGCACAAAGATTTTTAAAGAAAGACAACAGACAATTATCATTACTGTTTACAATAGTTACGCTAATTTTAGGTTTAGGGTTTATTTGGCAACAATATGTAGGCTTTAATCAGTTAAAAAGTATTGGTTTATTTTTTACAGGACCTAACAGTACAGTGTCTACATCTTTTATTATAGGAATAACATTTATGCATGTTTTACACCTGTTAGCAGGGGTAGTTGTATTATTTGTTGTTATTTATAATCATTTTAAATATAAATACAAATCAGACAATATGCTTGGGTTTGAACTCGGTGCAATCTTCTGGCATTTTGTAGATATACTATGGATTTATCTATTTTTCTTTTTCTATTTTATTAGGTGATGAAAAATAGTTATTTTTGCGGAATTAATTAAAACTAATTAACAGAGAATATATATGGAAGCAAATATTGCTGTACCTACTGATAGTAAAGACACTTGGAGCGGTGGTGGTGCAAAACCATTTGGTGCAAGTTATGGTAAAATGATGATGTGGTTTTTTATCGTTTCAGATGCATTAACCTTTTCGGGGTTTTTGGCAGCTTACGGTTTAACCCGTTTTAAATTTATTGATTCTTGGCCTATAGCCGATGAAGTGTTTACTCACTTCCCTGGTTTACATGGTGTACATGCACCAATGTATTATGTGGCTTTAATGACATTTATACTTATTGTTTCTTCGGTAACAATGGTATTGGCAGTAGATGCTGGTCATCAAATGAAACAAAAAAAGGTAGCTTGGTATATGTTTGCTACAATTATTTTTGGAATTATTTTTGTTGGTTCTCAGGCTTGGGAATGGAAAAATTTTATTAATGGTTCTTACGGTGCTGTAAAAACTACTGATGGTAAAATTTTACAGTTTACTAAAGATGGACATCAGATTGCATTATCTGATTTTGTTCATGGAGAAAGACAAGACCACAGAGAGCAACATACAAGAAAAAACGGATTGTGGTTTGAAAAAGAGGGTACAATATCTCAGTATTCTGTAGCGCAAGTAGTTAATGCATACAAAGCAGATCCATCAATATTGGTTCGTTCAGAATTAATAGATATGAAAACCAAAACAAAAGTTGTTTTATCTAGAGAAGAAGGGTTAAAGCAATTGGCTAAAACTAAAATGGTTGTAGAAGGTGCTAACCTTAAAGTAAATGAATATGGTAATACTATTTTTGCTGATTTCTTTTTCTTTATTACTGGTTTCCACGGATTTCACGTATTATCAGGTATCATTTTAAATATTATTATTTTCTTTAATGTTATTTTAGGAACATACGAAAGAAGAGGACATTATGAAATGGTAGAAAAAGTTGGTTTATACTGGCACTTTGTAGATTTAGTTTGGGTATTTGTTTTTACTTTTTTCTACTTAGTATAATTGCATTAAAATTTATTTAAAGATGGCACACGCACACGAATCAAATACAAAAAGAATCTGGGTAGTACTTGTTATTTTATCTCTTTTAACAACTGTAGAGGTAGTATTAGGTATTATTAAACCAGCTTCTTTACACTTAAGTTCTGTTTTAGGAACAAGTCCGTTAAACTGGATATTTATTATTTTAACATTAGTTAAAGCTTATTATATAGCATGGGCATTTATGCACTTAGAAGGAGAAAAGAAATGGTTTAGACGCTCTATTGTTTGGAGTGCTATTTTCTTAATCTGTTATTTAGTAACTTTAGTTTTAATAGAAGGTGGTTATTTATACGATACATTGTCTCCACTTGTAAGATGGTAATCAAATAGTACAATATAAAAGGTGGTGGTTTTAACCACCTTTTTTTTGCATAAAACAGTATTTATTTTAATTATTTATGAAGTTTTTATCTAAAAAAAGAATTGTTTTATTTCTGCTTTTTATTTTTCCGTTAATATGTTTTCTCATATTATCTACCGGAGAAAATAATTTTACAAAACTACCTATTATAACAGAAAACGTAATAGATGTAAATGAAATAGATACTAATTATAAGTTTAAAGATCATATTACTATCGTATGTTTTTTAGGAAATAATGTAACAGAAAATAAATCGGGTCTTTTTAGTTTAAATGAAAAGATATATAAGAAGTTTTTTGACTACAAAAAGTTTCAAATTATAGCCATTTATCCATCGGGTAAAGAAAAAGAAGCAAATACTTTAAAACAAGAAATAGCTGCTTTTACAGATATGCAAAAATGGGTGTTTTTATCTTCATCAGAAAAAGAAATAGATGCATTGTATAGTAGTTTTTCTTACAAAGAACCTCTAGTTGATTTAGCTTCATCTAAAGCTTTTTTAATTGATAAAAAAGTAAATTTAAGAGGTAGGTTAAAAAATATAGAAAATAACGAGCCAACACTTTACGGTTATAATCTAAACTCTGTAGCAGAGTTGAATAATAAACTTAAAGATGATGTTAATGTGTTGTTTTATGAATATTATGCTGCTTTTAAAGAGAGAAATAAAAATAAAGCAGATAGAATACAGAAATAGTTTATGGGAAAAAAATACTCTTACGTAGGTATTGCATTTGTTATTTTGTTGTTTGGTATTTATACGGTTCCAAAAGTGGTTAATCACTTTAAAGCTGCGGGTAACCTACACAAGTTTAATAAAGTTCCTGAATTTGAATTTATAAATCAAAAAGGAAAAACAATAACAAATAAAGATTATGAGGGTAAGGTATATGTTGTAGAATTCTTTTTTACTACTTGCCCAACGATTTGCCCTCTTATGAACCAAAAAATGTTAACGTTACAAGATAGCTTTTTAGGAAATCCTAATTTCGGAATTGCATCAATATCTATTACACCTGAAATAGATACACCAAAACAATTGTTAGAGTTTGCAAAAAATAATGGTATTACTCATAACAATTGGCATTTATTAACAGGTAAATCTGAAGAGGTTGTTTATGCGTTATCTAATAAAGGTTTTAAACTATTTGCAGGAAAAGGAGGAGAAGATCATGCAGGTTTTGAGCATTCTGGTTTGTTTGCTTTGGTAGATAAAGACGGATATATAAGATCTAGAAAAGATGAACATGGCAATCCTATTTTATTTTATAGAGCGATAGAAGAGCAAGGTTTTGCAGATCAAATAAAAGAATTAAAAGAGGATATTAAAATTTTGTTGAATGAGTAATTTATCACAAGAAAAAAAGTACAAAAAAATTATTACTATTTTATCTATTGTAATACCATTAGCAGTAGCTGCTTTATTTGGTGTTAATTTAAAAAAGTTAGGTTTTAATGTGCAACCATTAACCTTTTTACCTCCAATTTACGCTGCCATAAATGGTTTTACTGCAGTTTTATTAGTTGCAGCCGTAATAGCAATTAAGAAAGGAAATAGAGGTTTACATGAAAAATTAAATGTTACGGCAATAACCTTTTCCGTAATTTTCTTATTACTATATATTGCGTACCATATGACATCAGATTCTACTAAATTTGGTGGTGAAGGTGTTATAAAATATGTATATTATTTTATATTGATTACCCATATTATACTTTCTGTAGTTGTTATCCCTTTTGTGTTAACTACGTTTATTAGAGCAAGATTAGGTGATTTTCCTGCACATAAAAAAATAGCAAAAATTACTTTTCCTTTATGGTTGTATGTTGCTGTTACTGGGGTTGTTGTATATGTAATGATATCTCCTTATTATGCATAAAAAATCAACATATTTTTTTGTATTGCTTTTTTTAATCACTTTTGTTAAAGGTTGGGCGCAGTGTGCTATGTGTAAAGCAGTGGTTGAAAATGGGGATGTTTCTATGGCAGAAGGTGTAAATAACGGAATTACTTATTTAATGGTATTTCCTTATTTATTAATAGGTGCTTTATTTTATGTTATCTACAGATATAAAAAGAAAGATAAAAATTAACATATCTATAGTATGTAAATAGTGTAACAAATTTTATTTTTAGTCGTCTTATATAAACTGTTAATTGTTTTTTAAGATAAAACCTAAAAATTATTGTTGTGAAAAATAAGTTACTATTACTTTTACTAATACCAGCTATTTCCTTTTCTCAAAAAAAGTGGTCTCTTAAAGAATGTGTAGACAGAGCTTTAGAAAAAAACATATCTGTACAACAGAATCAACTAAACGTAAATTTAGCAAAAAAAGATGTAGCAATAGCAAAAGGTAATTTCTTACCAAATTTAACCGCGTCTACAGGAGGAAATTTAAATTTTGGAACTGGTTTTGATCCTGTTTCTCAAGACAGAGTAAATACAAGTTTATTTGGAGGTGGAATAAGGGCAAATTCTGCTATTACTGTTTTTAACGGTTACAGAAATACATACATTTATAAACAAGCACAATTAGGTGTAAAATCTAGTCTTTTAGATTTAAAAAAGATAAAAAACGATATTTCATTATTTATTGTTAATGCATATTTAAATATTCTTTTTGCAAAAGAAAACTTAAATATAGCTAATGTACAGTATAAAATAAGCAGTAATCAAATAAAGGTAACAGAGCGTAGATTTGAATCTGGTATTATACCTAAAGGAGATTTGCTTAATGCACAATCTACCGCAGCGGCAGATTTACAACGAGTTGTAGCACAAGAAAATGCTTTAAATTTAGCGTTGTTAAATTTAGCACAGGCACTACAAATTCCAGCCAACGATTTTGATATCCTCTCTGTGAATGTAGATAATCAATTAACTAATTTATTATATAAAAATTCTTCAGTAATATATAACAAATCTTTAGAGCGTTTGCCTGAAATAGAAAGAGCTAAATTATCATTAGAAAATGCCAAATTAGCTACACAAATTTCTAAATCATCTTTTTTACCAACTATTACAGCATCTGCAAGTTTATCTAGTAATTATAGGTATAATTTAAATTTACCAGAAGGTTTTTCTAATACCAATCTTTATGAACAGCTGAATGATAATTTTGGTTACGGAGCAGGTTTTAGTATTAATATTCCGATATTTAATCGTTTTCAAACCAAAAATAATGTTGCAAAATCTTTAATAAATCAAGAGCTATCAAAAACAAGATTAGAAAACGAAAAATTACAATTAAAACAAACTATAGAACAAGCTTTTTTAGATGCTAAAGCAGCCTTAAAAAATTATGAAGCTTCAAAAATATCATTATCTGCTCAAAAAGAAGCTTTTAAAAATGCACAAGAAAGATATAACAATGGGGTTATAACATTGTTTGATTTAGATTTAGTGAGAATACGTTTTGTAAATGCAGAGTCTTCTTTAATACGCTCTAAATATGATTATGTTTTTAAAACTAAAGTTTTACAATTCTATTCTGGTGAGTTAACTTTTTAATTTTCTTTCTTTTTGAAATACTATCTTTGCTAAAAATTACAATTTTGGCAATAATTCTTAACATAGAAACAGCTACAAAAAACTGTTCTGTATCTTTAGCAAAAGACGGAGAGGTTTTAATAATTAAAGAACTTAACAATGGTAATTACTCTCACGCAGAAGTTTTACATCCTTTTATTGTTGAAATTTTAAAAGAGGTAAACCTTACCACAGACAAAATAGATGCTGTAGCGGTAAGTAAAGGTCCTGGTTCTTATACAGGCTTAAGAATTGGAGTATCTGCCGCAAAAGGACTTTGTTTCGCTTTTGATAAGCCTTTAATTTCTGTAAATACATTAACTTCTTTGGCGCATGCTATTGTTATTGATACAGGTTTTATTGTACCAATGTTAGATGCCAGAAGAATGGAAGTATATTCTTCAATTTTAAATGCAGACTATACTAGTATAAGAGAAATTAAAGCAGAAATTATAGATGGTAATTCTTTTTCTGAATTTTTAGAAAAAGACAAAGTATATTTTTTAGGTGATGGAGCTGCCAAGTGTAAAGAAGTTATTACGCATGTTAATGCTATTTTTGTAGATGATAAATTTCCTTCGGCAAAAGAAATGGCAGAATTATCATATAATAAGTACAAAAAAAACGACATCGAAGATGTCGCTTATTTTGAACCTTTTTATTTAAAAGATTTTGTTGTTATTCCTGAAAAGAAAAAGAAACCTACTTTTTAATTTCTACAGAATGTGGGTAAGGAATTTCTATACCTGCTTTGTCTAATGCAATTTTCACGTTTTCGGTAACTTCAAAATACACATCCCAGTAATGTTCTGTATTACACCATGGTCTTACGGCAAAATTTACAGAACTATCTGCTAATTCTAAAACAGTAACTGCTGGTTTAGGATCTTTTAAAACCTTTGGATGAGATGTTAATACATTCATTAAAACATCTTTTGTTTCTTTAATATCCGCATCATAAGATACACCAATTACTAAATCTACTCGTCTAGTACCTTCTGTTGTGTAGTTTATTATGTTACCATTAGATAATGTACCATTAGGTATAATAATTTCTCTGTTAGATAAACCAGTAAGTTTAGTAGTAAAAATTTCTATCTCTTTTACAACACCTATTTCACCTTGCGCTTCAACTAAATCACCAATTTTAAAAGGTTTAAAGATCATTATTAAAACACCACCGGCAAAATTACCTAAAGAACCTTGTAATGCCATACCAACTGCTAAACCAGCTGCGGCAATTATAGCAGCAAAAGAAGCTGTTTCTACACCTAATTTTGCAATAACAGTTATAAAAAGTAATATTTTTAAAGCCCAACCTATTAGGTTACCTAAAAATTTTTGTAACGTAATATCTATGCTTCTTTTTTTCATGATGCCTACAGCGGCTTTCACAATAAACTTGATAACAAAAAGCCCAACAATTAAAATTGCTAAAGCAGTTAAAATTTTTGGAGCGTATTCAATAACAGCTCCTTGAATTAATTCAGGGTAATCTTCCATTTTTTTTTGATTTTGTATTTATTTATTCTGTCTGTAAAATTAATAGATTATTTCAAAAATTATATATTTTTTATACAATATATCTATTATTCAAATCTCATAATTTAGTTTTAAAAAAAAACGACTTAATTAAATAAGTCGTTTTTAATAAATGTTAGATTGTTTGGTTAATTAACTTCAAAAGTAATTTTTAAATTTACTCTAAACTCTGTTACTTCTCCATCATTAACTACAGCGCTTTGAGACTGTACAAAAACAGATTTAATATTTTTTACAGATTTAGAAGCTTGTTTAACTGCTTTTTTTGTAGCGTCTTCCCAACTTTTTTCAGAATTAGCTAATACTTCGATAACTTTCATTATTGCCATAACTTTTTTTAATTTATTTAATATCAATTAAATATACTAAAAATTTATTTAAATAATCTCCAATGTTAACTTAATGTTAACCAAATGTTGTGTAAATGTAATATTTATACTATATTTGTAATGTAAATATTAAATATCAACATTTAAAAAAATATAACCATGAAAAATTTATTAACATTATTAGTTCTATTTGTAACATCTTTAGGGTTTTCTCAAAATATACAACCAACATTTAAAAAATCAGGTGATTTAGTAAAGGCAACGTATTACTATGAAAATGGTAACATTAAAACACAAGGATTCTTTAAAAATAATAAGTTAACTGGTAAATGGGTAGCTTATGATGAACAAGGAAACAAAAAACAAGTAGCTTATTACAAAGAAGGAAAAAAAGATGGTAAATGGATGATTTGGACAAAAGATGCAGTAAAAGAAATCAATTACAAAAACAACCAAATTGTTTATGTAAATTCTTTAAGTACTGATAATAAAGTTGCTTTAACAGACTAGTACAATTAAATACATTTTATAAAAAAAAAGTCCAACTAAATTTTAGTTGGACTTTTTTTTGGTATTTTTTTAAATAGATGAGAATTAAAATTTTTGAATTATCAAAAATATTAGTTTTACAAAGACGAGATTATTATAAACCTAACCATTAAATATGTAAAGGTTATATTATTAGTTTTAATTTGATTAAAAAATAGAATCACTAACCACTATAAATAATATAGATTGTGAATTACTGTATGCTGTAGCTACTTAAACTTATTGGCAACTTATTGTTTAGCAATAATCTTAGTTTTTGATGTGATATTTCATTAAAAGAATATCTATCTTTAAAGAGTTTTTGTACAAGCTCTCCAATTATTTTTAATATATCAAGGATAATCTAGTAAGTTATAAATTTATTTGTATGAGTAGTATGTATTGTAGGATTAGAGAAACCAACAGTTAAACAGCATTCATTCATTGATTTGTTTATAAAAGAAAGAAAGTTTTATCAACAAAAAAAGGGGATTAAAATATTAATATTTTAATCCCCTTTTTTTTGTTTTACTTTATAGTTATTATTCAACTAATAACGTAAAAGGTATACTATATTTTACTCCAACTGGTTTACCTCTTTGTCTACCTGGTTTCATTTTAGGTAATTTTTTCATCACCTTAATAACTTCACTTTGTATTCTAGGGTGTGGTGCTCTAGCTCTAATATCAACAACATTACCTTGTTTGTCTATTTTAAAACCAATGAATACTCTTTTTTTACCTGAATCTAAACCTAATTCGTTAGGTAAATCTCTATTAAAGTTTTTACCAAAATGTTTTTGAACTTGTTTACTAAAACAATCAGATAATTGTTTTTTATTTCCTTTACAGCCAGGGAATGTAGGTACATCTTCAATAATTAAAAAACTAACATCCTCTACAACTTCTTCAACCTCTTCAACTTCTTCAATATCGTCAATAACAACCTCTTCAGTTTCGTCAGTTTCTGTAGTTTCAATTACAGTTTCTTCAACTTCTTCATCATCTTCAACAACTTCAATAATTTCTGGAGCTGGTGGCGGTGGAGTTTTTGGTTGTGTAGGTTGTACTCTTTGAGTAATAGGAATTTCTTCTTCTAATTGAGCAGTCATTACAACATCCTCTAATTCTTCTATTTCTACTTTATCGTAAGTTTTATTTTCAATCGCAGCATATGTAATAAATAGGGCAAGTACTAAACCTATTTGCATAAAAATCTTACTAAAATTTTCTAAGTTAGATTTCGGATTTTTTTTAATTTCCATGGTAGTCAGTTTTAATAATAGTTCGCTAATTTAAATAAAATATTGGTTTATTCACAAGTTATTGTTAATTAACGACATTTTTTTTTAAAATAAGGTTAAACATCACTAGTGCCAATAGAACTCCTAAGGTGTTTGCAATAACATCTTTATAATCTCCAGTTCTATATGCTGTAAATTTATCTTGAAGTATCTCAATAATTATGCCATAAAGCACACATAACGTTACTATTATATTTTTTAATTTTTTTCTTTTATAGAAAGAAAAAAGCCAAAAAATAGCCAGTGTAAAATAGGCTATTAGATGATAGATTTTGTCAATATTAGCTATAGATACTTTAGAACTAGGTATTTTTATTAAGCTTAAATAAGCGATAAAAAATGTAATAAAAATAGCACTAGTAATAAAAAACTTATGCCTCAATAAGTTTCTTATAAGCTTCATTATCTAATAATTCATCTATTTGTGTACTATCGTCTATACTTATTTTTATCATCCATCCTTTTCCATAAGGATCAGTGTTTACCAATTCTGGGTCATCTTCTAATTCTTCGTTAAATTCTACAACCTCTCCTGTTAAAGGCATAAATAAATCTGATACTGTTTTTACAGCTTCAACAGACCCAAAAATGGCATCTTTTTCTACTGTATCGTCTAGTGTATCTACATCTACATATACAATGTCTCCTAATTCTCCTTGAGCAAAATCAGTAATACCTACAATGGCAGTATCTCCTTCAATTTTAACCCATTCATGATCTTTTGTATATTTTAAGTCTGCTGGTAAATTCATTTCTGTTTTATTTTTAGTGTTAATTTCCTCCTAAGTTATATATAATATTAAATCCTCCATTAATAGATTGTCTAGGAAATGTCGTAGAAATCGCATATCTAGAGGTTTGGTGATTGTAATAAAAAGAAGCCGTTAAGTTTCTATGTAATTTGTAATCGGCTGTAAATTTAATAGAAAATAATTTCTGACCACCACTAATTTGATTATTATCTTCTATAATAGATCTAATTTGAGTTATGTTATCTCTTAAAGAAACATCTGCTCTTAAATTTACATCTCCTTTTAAAGTTTGTTTTTTTCCTGTAAAACGAGTCTTAACTTTAAGATCTTTTATAAGATATCCAAAACCAAATATAAATTCTGTACCCTGTACATCTGTTAGTGTACTGTTGTTTAAGTTTAAATTTAAGGCTCTGTCTTTTTTAACTTCTCCTCTTAAAGAAAAAGAATTTTTCATTTTCATGTCTAATTTAACAAGCGGAGAGAATTCATCAACTAAAGTAACTGCAGAAACTAATCTTTCTGATTCAAAATTACCTGCAGAATTTAAAGCATTGTTAGTTTCGTTAAATTGTAAATTATTTGTGTAATTACCCACAGTATAAGAAGATCTGTACCCATGAGAAACAACAAAACTGCTAAAGTTTTCTTTAAAAAATTTAAATTTCATTAATCCTCCATAACGTAATGTCCAGTTAGGTATTGGTATATTTCTAAATAAACTAGTACTTACTTTTCCTGCACTTTGACCAGAATATGCAGCAAGAAATGAAGGTAAAAGTACATCTTGACTATCACCACCATATCCTCTTATGGTTCCATCATCATTAATGTTTTCAGCGGCATTTATATTAACACCATTTTTAGCTGCTATTCGTCTTGATACTTCAACTCTATTATTTCTTAAATTTTGAAACAACACATCGCTATTTTTAAATGCAGTTGCAACTAAAGAGTAACTTGTGCTAAAGTTTCCGGTTTCAAAAGTAGAAATATTAGTATCTATAGCTCCAAATTCAGTACCGTTATCAATTATATCTAATTGTTGAGAGATGTCTCTAGTTTCAATTTTATTACCTCTTATATCAATATTTAAGTCTTTAAATGGTTTTAAAGTAAAAGTATAATCTAACTTATTGTAGTGAGTTTTACTGTAAGTTTTATTAAAAAATTCGCTATTATTTGGGTCTCTTGGGCTTATTAACCAACCATTTAATAATGCTTTATTTCTAATATCTACCTGACTACCAAAGGCAAAAGAAGTAGTTGGTCCTCCTAAAAAGTTTGCATCTTCACTAAAACCAGGTAATAGTTGTCCGTTATTTTCAGAATAACTAATTTTTGCTTGTTTTACAGAAGTTATTACATCAAAAGCACCTTTTAAAATCTTTTTACCTAAAGGTAATTTTTTGTTTCTTCTAATACCACCTGGTGTTTTTGGTAAGTTAGGGCCACCTTTTAAACCTTTTGCATTTTTACGTTGGTTTTTGCTTAGTAATAATTTTTCGAAGTGTAAACTTTTGTAAAAACGTTCTAAGTTAAAAGTAGTATTTAAATTATGTGTATTTGCATTTTGTATTACGTTTCCTACTAAATTAACAGATGGTACTTGTACTCCATCTACATCAATAGTTCCTTGGGGTGCAGATTGCCAATCAAAATCTGTTGTATACCCGTAATCTGCTTTAATAAACTTTAAAAAAGGAATTTTATCAATAGGGATATCATACGTTGCATTTAATTTTTGATGATAATTAGTGGGTCTACCTGTATTAAAGAAATCATCAAAAATTTCTAATTCTTCATCACCACCAAACGAATCAAAAATAAAACTATTGGTTGCGTTAAAGTTTAATTGAAGCGATTTTGTTAAGTCAAAACCAACAGTATAGTCCCAATCAAATAAAAATCTTCTCTGTATTAGTTCTGGCTGAGGAGATAGGTTTGCTATTAAGTTTCTAGATTGTTGCTCGTTATAATTTCTGTTAACGCTAGAATTTACCGCTATTGTTTTAGGAATAGGGTTAAAATTAATGTCTTTAATTAATTTTAAATATTTGTTCTTAAATAAATTAGATTTTTTAAAAGGTTCTAATCCTTTAGATTTAAATGTATGATTATAAGAAGCTGTTGCTCTAACGTTTTCATTAATATTTTTCTCGATGTTGTAATTCTTATGGAATTCTTTATTATGCGAATAAGACACCGCTAAATTTTCTACATCATAAAAACGTGGTTTTTTAATAGAATTAGGGTTTCTATTCTTTTTTACGTTTGTAAAACTAATACTTGTTCTTTTTGTATAATCTTGCGAGTTACTTATGTTTTCTAAAGCCTGTGTCTTTCTTTCACTATCAGGAGCACTTTCTATAAGCTTTTTTGCTTCAGCAAATTCAACATCTTGGTATTGTAAGTCAAATTTAGGATCTATAAATTGTTCTCCAACACTATACGTCATAGGTAATTGAATTCCCCATTTTTTAGGAGTTAAAATTTTACCAAGATTTACAGATGTTGCAACATCATATTGTCTTGTTTCGTCTAAACTACGTTGATTTACCTTGTCTTCTACATTACCAAAACCAATGGTAGATATACTTCCTGCTAAAGATACATTTGCTACATCTGCTAAGTTAGCATCTGCATTTAAAACTGCTGCCCAACCACCTTCGTTATCAAAGTCAGATGCACGTAGCTCATTAAACCAAACTTCTCCGCTACTAGGTAAAGAAGTATTGTTTTTTAAACCTAGCATAACAGTTCTTATTTGCGCTAAAGTAGGGTTACCTTTAACGCTAATTGTATAAGGTAAATCTGGATTTTGATCTAAAGAAGTATATAATTCATTTGGTAAAGTACCAGAAATATCTCTTTCTACTTTTACACGACCAAAATCTTCTAAAATAGCTTCTAAATTATTGGCCTCTGGCCAAATAGCAATAGCCGAAGAAGAGGATCTACTACTTACCCTTAAAGGCATTTCAATTTGATAAAAATTATCATCTAAATCTGTTCCTAAACGAATAATGGCAGACATGTCATTATCGTTTATATTATTTTGGTCTTGATTTGGTTGAAGGTGCAAAAACATTTGTAAATTTTTAAACCTTCTTAAATCTATACTAATATTTTTAAAGATAGCTCTAGTAGTGTTAGGAGCTAAGTCTGTTACTTTTAAAGTTACAGATTGCTCATTCTGTGCTTGTACAGTAGTACTACCTTGTAATTGTTCTCTTTCTATACCTGGAGGAGTTCGATAAATACCTTCATTTTGTTCAATATTAACAACACCAACTTCAAAATTATTTAATTCTGAATTTTCTAATTCTTCTGGTGTATTAGTTTCTAATGTTCTAGTATATCTTCTCCAATCACCTCTTACTAAATCTAGCTCTCCAAAACGCATAACTATTGGCATTCTAAAATTAGTTAAATACATTCTAACAAAACGAATACTATTAAAATTATCAATACCTCCTACCGGAGTACCACTTCTAATAGGTACTCTAAATTGATACCATGTTGCAGTAATTTCGTCTCCATTTTCTGTCCTTCTACGTGTCGTTTTTTCATCAACTATAAAGTTTCTTCCTCTAACCAAGTCACGTTTGTTCATAGAAATTTTATATTCAAAATAACTTTCAACAGTATTCATAGTTTGGTCTCTGTTGATGTCTTCAACATCTGGAAATGTAGTGGAAGATGTAGGAAAAGGCTCTGGAGATTGGTTTAAAGTAGGAGAATTTCCTTGAGTATTATTAAAATCTTTATATCTAGATATAATTGTAGCATTTTGTGAATCTAATGCACCACCTCTAAAAAACTGAAAGTTATCTCTAGCGGGGTCATTTCTTAAGTAATCAGGAATGTTAGCTAACGGAATACCAGAGATATTACTAAATCTTTCTAATTCTTCTTGATCTGTTAATCCATCAAAACCTAAATCTTGATTTGCTCTAGCAGAATCATCTTCACTAAAAGAATATATGATAGATGGATTAGAAGGTACATCTGCAAAACTTGTTCCACCGTTGTTGTTAATATTAACACCTTCAATTTTTACCCCATCTTCAGGTAATCCGTTTTCGTACATTTTACGATTATCTTTTAAAATGTCTTCAGATACGTTACCAAGATTTATGTATAAATCTCCAATTTGATTATTAATATCTGTAGGATCTATACCTTCTGGTAAACCTTCTTCATTGGTAATAGAATAGTTTTCATAAGGATCCATTACCCAAAACTGTACAAATTCTACATTGGCTACATCAAAGTTATTAGTGTTTAGTGGTCTCATAACTCCACCCCATCTACTTTCTGGATCTGTAAAATTACCAGTTGTTTCATCTACATCATTTCCTGTATCAAAGTTGTAAGAACCCCTTTCTGTAGGAAAATAAGCTAAATCTAAAGTTCTAATTTGT
>CALHCK010000242.1 GCA_937936695.1 uncultured Polaribacter sp. | reverse complement strand
CATCAGTATTGTTTAAAACAGTTTGATTTCCAGCAATTACACCTCCATTGGTTTTTTCTACATTAATGGTTATTGGATATTCTGCACTTATTGTTCCTGATGATGAATTTATAACAGTTACAACTCCCGTATAAGTTCCGCTGGCTGCTATTGAAGGTACAGTTACTTGAATAGGTGATAATGGTAAACTCGCATTAGTAATGTCTATAAATCCTTGTAAATTAGCAGTATCGGTAAAGTTTATACTATATTGATCTGGAGTATTTGTAGTAGCACTGTAATCAAAATTTGCTGTTGTTGTGCCAGAGCATAAGTTAACACTAGTGTTTGTTAGCGTTATTGTTGGAGTAGAAGCATCTGTTATGGTAATGGTTATAGGGTAGCTTTTTTCACATCCGTTTGTGGCCTCTCTTACCGTTACTGTAGCAGTGTAAACACCTGTAGTTAAACCTGCAGGAACAGTAATTTGTATAGGAGATGCAGGTAATGCTGTGTAAGGTACATCTGTAAAAGCTACATCATCAAAATCGATTCTATACTCATTAGGAGAGTTTGTTGTGGCAGAAAATGCTAAATCAACGGTTTGTGCACTAAGATTAAAAACTGCTGATGGATTTGCTGTAAATGTAATTGTAGGTGACGGATTTACCGTAATACTAATTGCGTTAGATTCTACAGTTGTACAAGTACCAAAAATTTTAGAAGCGATTACTTTAAGAGAGGTTACCCCAAAAGGTATTGGATCTGTATCTATAGTTGTATCTGCAGCAATAGATGGTCCTAAAAAACTTGGACCTACACTGTTATTGTTCTGATCTAATAGTTGATACAATAATCCTGGTTGAGCATTTACAACTGTTACTGTAAAAATACTATTCTCACAAATAGGAGTTGTAGAAACGGCGGTTATGGTTGGTGTAATAGGTGGGTTACAAATTACTACTCTAGATGAAGATTGATCACTCTCGCAACTTCCTAAAGCTGTTGAGGTAGCAGTAACCGTAACTATAGCATCTACATATAAATCATCAAAAGCACCTCCATTATCTAAACCGGTAATTGTCCAATTACCACCACTGTCTGTTATTGCTGTTTTTCCATCAACTAAAGAATCATCTAAATATAATTGTATGGTAGAACCTGAAGGTAAACCAGAGCTTGTACCTGTTATACTAATATCTCCTTCTATTATAGGATTTGAAGTTACAGTTAGTGAAGTTGGTATTGTTTTAGAATTAATTATGACACTTTCAGAAATTTCACTAACTGATTTTCCTGTTGCTTGTATAGTGGCAGCAATGTAATTTGAAGGAGCTATATTTAAACCAGTAATTGTCCAAGTACCGTTAACAATAGTTGTAGTTGTACCTTCTAATGTATCAGATGTTGTAACATCTGAACTTCCTTTAGAATATAAAGTAACCGTTCCGGATGCTTCATTAGTGATTCCTGAAACGCTATTAATGTTTCCTGACGAACAAAACTCTGTATTAAGTATTGGTATTTGAGATTGAACAATTGGAGCTGTAGGGTTTATACTTGCAGAAAGCGTATTTCTACAAATATTACCAGAATCTCTGTTAGATACTTCTATTACATCTGAGGTTGATAGTGTAAGAGAACTAATATCAAATGAAAATGTATCTGAGCTACTACTTGTAGTAGTTGTTATATCTGTAGATGTATTATTAAATATTAGTCTTAATGTTGCAGCTGTAGGCGGGCTACCTCCAAAATTACCTGTTAAAGTAGTGTCTCCAATTACTACAGGGTTTAAAAAAGGAGTTGCAGATGCAGGTCCTGAAGTACTACACGTAGAAATGGGTTTGCTACCTAATGATTGACATGTTGAGGGGTTTGTATCTATTTTTACAATAAAATTAAGATCTTCATCAGTAAATCTTCGATTACCAGTACCTAATCTAATTGTAGTAGCCGATGAAGAAATAAAGTTAACAACGTCAACACCGTCTATTGTAGTAATTTGTGTTCCTGTATTTGAATCAAAGAAATTAAAAATAAAACTAGATCCTGCAGGAGTACCTGTTGCATAGGTCAAATCTAAATCTCTACCTACTAATGATAAAACAGGTGTAGCTAGTGGTGTACAAAATGTTAATAAAACAGTTTCTATATCACAATTATCTACAGAGGTTCCTTTTTCTAGGCCACTTGCTACTGTACTAGGTACGGTTGCTGTAGCTGTAATTACATCATCTGTACTTAAAGTTAAACCAGTTTTGTTCCATACACCACCTGTTACCGTAGTTGTGCCCGCAGTAGTACCATTGATAAAAACTTCTATAATTGTACCATCTTCTTCTGTAGAGGTACCTTGTACTTGTGTGTCTCCATTAATAATAGAACCAGGGTTTGTGTTTCCTCCAGTTATAAACGGACAAGAAGCTCTTACAATTGGATCTCCATTGGTTGGTGTTTGGGTGTTTATTGTTTCTATGTATAAATTATCAGATGTATTAGAACTATCATCTACCCCAGCAATGTCTGCGGTTCCATTATTACCAATAATACCTTTAGGATTAATAGAAGTAATTGAAGCCATTCTTAATTTTGTGGTTGAATCTATTCCTGGAACATTGCTAAACGGAATATAAAAGTCATAAAAATAATCAGGATCATTACAAATAGTAGTTAACGCTAAAGATTTTATAGCGTGGGTAGTATAAGGTAGTGCTGCTAGCTCTATAATGTTTGTAGGATCATTTACATCATAAGCATTTACTTCAAAATTTGTTCTTAAAACAATTTCAATTTCAAACCCTGGGTTTCCCGGTACAGCATCAGGGTCTGCATTTGGACCAGTAAAGCCAAATTTTTCATCAGTATCTATTAAAACAGAATATCCTTTAGAATTAGAAGCAGCTCCACCTAATCGAAATCGAAAGCGCATATTTGTACCATCTGTATTGTAGTAAGAAGATCTACTGTTGGCGTCCTGTACTAAATCAGTAAAAGAACAACTAGTTCCTTTACTTGGGTCTGCTGTTGGTTCAGAAGTAATTTCTGGTATACCTACATAAGCAATTTCACTGTACAAAACATCAAAAACATCTGTAGGTAATATATTATCCGGAAAACCAATATTTGTAAATTGACTAGGTGTTTGAGAAGGTGGTAAAGATACATACCCATCTCCATTAGGGTCTAAGACCGCATTAGGGAGTCCTTCAACAATAACACCAGGGGTTTGTGCATTAAAAAGGAAAACGTTAAAAATTACAAAAATTAATGTGTAATTTATTAATCTGTTTTTTTTCATTTTACATAAAATTGGTTAGTATAACAAATATAAGCCATTTAAAAATTATTGTTAATAATTCTAAAGGTTTAAAAGGCTTGTAGTTTATATTTTAACTGTAAGCATTGGTTTTAATGCACTTTTTGTTAGTTTTTTTACAATGCTACCTGCAAATAAATGAGCTAAACCACTTCTTCCGTGTGTACTTAAGCCTATTAAATCGGCATTAATTTCAGAAGAAAAATTAAGAATTCCTTTTTCTACGGTAGCATCATTATAAATTTTAATATTAAAGTTTTTAAGTTGAAATTTTGAAGCAAACGCTGTAATTAGATTTTCAGTATCAAAAGTTTTCTTAAAATTAGCAGGAGTATTTACTTTTAATAAATGTATTTTACTGTTAAATATATTGGCAAAATTTATAAATTTTTTAAAGACCTCTTTGTTCTCTTCGGTAAAGTCAGACGCAAAGACAATATTTTTCAGATTAAATTTTTCAAAATCTTTTTTAATAACTATTACAGGTTGTTTTGCACTTCTAACTACCTTTTCTGTATTAGAGCCAATAATTAATTCTTCAAAATCAGAATGCCCTTTGTAGCCCATTACAATTAAGTCTGAATTCATTTTTTCTGCTTGCTTTAAAATGCCTTTAGCAGGAGTATTTAGTTTTATGTAATAATTTACTTTTGTGTTTTTGCTAAAAACTTCTTTTTTAAAATGCAGTATTTTTTCTTTAACCTTTCTTAAATAAAGCATGCTTTCTGGAATACTAAATTTACTACTGGCTCCCATGTCTATAATTCCTTTAGGAATTTCTATAAGATGAATAAGAGCTATTTTAGCATTGGTTATTTTGGCTATTTCTAAAGCATATTTTGCTGCAAATTTAGAAGTCTCAGAAAAGTCGATAGGTACTAATATGTTTTTCATAATTTAAGATTTTAAGGTGAATATTAAGCTATTATAAGTTACGAAAAATTATTTGAATAAAAGTTTAGTTTGGTAAATCCCAAACATTTAGTATATTTGCCTCGAAAATATAATAGAAAAGAGAATGAAGGGGACTTAAAGTCCCCTCTTTTTATATTTTATTTTAAGGTTTACAATGGACAAAACAAAAATAAAAGACTTAATAGACGAGGCACTAGATTTAAATAAATCGTTATTTTTAATAGATTTTTTTATCTCTGAAGGCAATAAAATTAAGATTACTGTAGATGGCGATAATGGAGTTCCATTAAGTGAGTGCATTAGAATTAGTAGAAATGTAGAACATAACTTAGATAGAGAAGAAGAAGATTTTTCTTTAGAGGTTACTACACCAGATATTGCACATCCTTTAACACAAAAAAGACAATACATAAAAAATATTAACAGAATACTTAAAGTAAAAACATCTGAACAAGATTTTGAAGGGACTTTAGTAGAAGCTGATGATGATAAAATTGTCTTAAATTGGAAAGCAAGAGAGCCTAAACCTATTGGTAAAGGTAAAGTTACTGTACAAAAAGCAGTAACAATTACCTACAATGAGATTAAAGAAGCAAAAGTGAAGATTGTATTTTAAGCAAAAAATGTAATGGAGAATATAGCATTAATAGATTCGTTTTCAGAGTTTAAAGATATTAAAAGTATAGATAGAGTAACACTAATGTCTATATTAGAAGAAGTTTTTAGAGCTGCCTTAAAACGTAAGTTTGGATCTGATGATAATTTTGATATTATTATTAACCCAGATAAAGGAGATTTAGAAATTTGGAGAAATAGAGTAGTAGTTGCAGATGGTTTTTCTGAAGATGATAACGAAGAAATAGAGTTGGCAGAAGCTAGGTTAATAGAACCAGATTTTGAGATAGGTGAAGATGTTTCTGAAGAAGTTAAATTAATAGATTTAGGAAGAAGAGCTATTTTAGCTTTACGTCAAAACTTAATTTCTAAGATTTACGAGCACGATAGTACAAATATCTTTAAACAATTTAAAGATTTAGAAGGAGATTTATATAGTGCAGAAGTACACCATATTCGTCATAATGCAATTATTTTGTTAGATGATGATGGTAATGAAATTGTATTACCAAAAAGTGAACAAATTAGATCAGACTTTTTTAGAAAAGGAGATTCTGTAAGAGGTGTTATTAAAGCGGTAGAATTAAGAGGTAATAAACCTGCTATTATTTTATCAAGAACATCACCTGCATTTTTAACAAAATTATTTGAACAAGAGATTCCAGAAGTTTTTGATGGTTTAATTACTGTAGAAGGCGTTGCAAGAATACCAGGAGAAAAAGCTAAAGTAGCTGTAGATTCTTATGATGATAGAATAGATCCGGTAGGAGCTTGTGTTGGTGTTAAAGGTTCTAGAATTCATGGTATTGTACGTGAATTAGGAAACGAAAACATAGATGTAATTAATTACACTAAAAACGAACAATTGTTTATTTCAAGAGCATTGAGTCCTGCAAAGGTTACCTCTATGGAAATTGAAGTATATGAAGAAGAGAAAAATGGTAAGAAAGGACGTGTAAGCGTTTTATTAAAACCAGAAGAAGTTTCTAAAGCAATTGGTAGAGGCGGTGTTAATATTCGTTTAGCAAGTGAGTTAACTGGTTATGAAATAGACGTTCAAAGAGAAGGTTTAGAAGAAGAAGATGTAGAGTTAACAGAATTTATTGATGAAATAGAAGACTGGGTAATTGCTGAATTCAAAAAGATAGGTTTAGATACTGCAAGAAGCGTGTTAGAAACAACTGTTGCAGAGTTAGTGAAAAGAACAGATCTAGAAGAAGAAACAATTGTAGATGTTCAGAGAATTCTTAAAGAAGAATTCGAAGACTAATTATAGTATAGAAGTAAAGTAAAAAGTATATTTTTACAAAAATAAAGTTAAAAAGAATATATGTCTGTAGGCAAAACAATGAGGCTTAATAAAGTTTTAAGAGAGTTAAATATTTCTCTTGATAGAGCTGTCGAATATTTAGCGGATAAAGGTCACGAAATTGAAGCGAGACCTACCACTAAAATAACAGGAGACGTCTATCAAGTTTTACTAGATGGCTTTGAAACTGATGCAAACAAAAAGGCAGCATCTAAAGAAGTCGGAGAAGAAAAACGAAAAGAGAAAGAAGCTATCCGTTTAGAGCATGAAGCCAAATTAGAAAAGAAGAAAGCTGAAGAGGTTAAAAAAGCAGAAGTGTTAAAAGCCAAGGCAGATAAATTAGCAGTTAAACCAGTTGGTAAGATTGATATTGATGCTGTTGGTAAAAAGCCTGCTAATAAGGTTGAAGCACCTAAAGAAACAATTACTGAAGAAGTAGCTAAAGAAGAAGTTTCTTCTGAAGATACAAAAGAAGTGGTTAAGGAAGCGCCTGCAGAAACAGATACTTTTGTTAAAGCTGAAGAGCCAAAGGTTGAAGAGGTTAAAGATGCACCTGCAAAAGTTGAAGTTGTTAAAGCTGCAGCACCAAAAATGCAAAAGCCAAAGGTGATAAAAACTATTTCTGATATTGAAAAAGAAGTATCTAAAGTAGTAGATAAACCAAAAGCAACAAAAGAGGCTTCTAAATCAGAAGAAAAACCTGTTGAGATTACTGCTGAAAATGCAGAATCTATAAAAACGCAATATAAAAAATTAGACGGACCTAACTTTACAGGTAAGAAAATTGATTTAAAACAATTTGAAAGACCTAAAAAGAAAAAGCCAGAAGCTAAGAAAGACGCAAATTCTGATCCAAAGAAAAAACGTAAACGTATTGCTAAACCTGGTGCTAATAACACTTCTAATAATAGAGGAGGTAATAACAGAGGTGGTCAAGGTAATAACAGAGGCGGATTTAAAGGTAGAGGTAACCAAAGACCTGCACCTGTAAAGAAAGAAGAGCCTACAGAAGCAGAAATTCAAAAGCAAGTAAGAGAAACTTTAGAAAAACTTCAAGGTAAATCTTCTAAAGGAAAAGGTGCTAAATATCGTAGAAGCAAAAGAGATGCTCACAGAGAGCAAACAGAAGCAGAACAGGAAGCACAGGCATTAGATAACAAAATCTTGAAAGTAACAGAATTTGTTACAGTAAGTGAAGTTGCTACAATGATGGAGGTTCCTGTTACAAACATTATATCTGCTTGTATGTCTTTAGGAATGATGGTAACAATGAATCAGCGTTTAGATGCAGAAACATTAGTTATTGTTGCTGAAGAATTTAATTACCAAGTAGAGTTTGTTGGAGCTGAAGTAGAAGAAGCTATAGAAGAGGTAGAAGATAAACCAGAAGATTTAGAAAAAAGAGCACCAATTATTACGGTAATGGGGCACGTAGATCATGGTAAAACATCTTTACTAGATTATATTAGAAAAGCAAATATTGTAGACGGAGAAAGCGGAGGTATCACACAGCATATTGGTGCTTATTCTGTAAATGTAGGAAATGAAAAAATTGCATTCTTAGATACACCAGGTCACGAAGCCTTTACAGCAATGCGTGCACGTGGAGCTCAGGTAACAGATTTAGTTATTATTGTTGCAGCAGCAGATGATGATGTAATGCCACAAACTAAAGAAGCAATATCTCATGCTCAGGCAGCTGGAGTACCTATTATTTTTGCAATTAATAAGATAGATAAGCCTAACGCGAATCCTGATAATGTTAAAACTCAATTATCTTCAATGAATTTATTGATTGAAGAATGGGGAGGAAATATTCAATCTCAAGATATTTCAGCTAAAACAGGTCAGGGTGTAGAAGAGTTACTAGAAAAAGTTTTATTAGAAGCTGAGATTTTAGAATTAAAAGCAAATCCTAATAAAAATGCAGTTGGTGCAGTTGTAGAAGCACAATTAGATAAAGGTAGAGGATATGTAACAACTATCTTAGTACAAGCAGGAACATTAAAAATAGGTGATTATATTTTAGCTGGTAAAAACAGTGGAAAAGTAAAAGCTATGTTTGATGATAAAGGTAAAAAACTTAAAGTTGCAACGCCATCAACACCAGTATCTATTCTTGGTTTAGACGGTGCGCCACAAGCAGGTGATAAGTTTGTTGTATTTGATGATGAAAGAGAAGCTAAACAAATAGCAACAAAACGTTCTCAATTACAAAGAGAGCAATCTGTTAGAACTCAGAAAACATTAACGTTAGATGAGATTGGACGTAGAATTGCTTTAGGAGACTTTAAAGAGTTAAATATTATCTTAAAAGGAGATGTTGACGGTTCTGTAGAAGCATTAACAAACTCTTTCCAAAAATTATCTACTGAAGAAATTCAAGTAAATATTTTACACAAAGGAGTAGGAGCAATTACTGAAAGTGATGTATTATTAGCAACAGCTTCAGATGCAATTATAGTTGGATTTAATGTAAGACCTCAGGGTAATGCAAGAACTGTAGCAGATAAAGAAGAAGTTGATATTAGAACATACTCTATTATTTACGATGCAATTAATGACCTTAAAGACGCGATGGAGGGAATGTTATCTCCAGAGATGAAAGAAGAGGTTACAGGTAATGTTGAGATTAGAGAAGTATACAAAATCTCTAAAGTTGGTAACATTGCAGGATGTATGGTAATGACAGGTAAAATATTTAGAGATTCTAAAATCAGAATTATTAGAGATGGTATTGTTGTTCATGATGGATTGCTAGCCTCTTTAAAACGTTTTAAAGACGATGTTAAAGAAGTAACAAAAGGTTATGATTGTGGATTACAAATTAAGAATTATAACGACATAGAAGAAGGAGATGTAATTGAAGCTTACAAAGAAGTAGCTGTAAAAAAGAGACTTAAATAAGCCTTACATATACAAATAAAAAAAGCCGAAGTTTATTATAAACTTCGGCTTTTTTATTGCTTTTTTGTCTATTAATTTTCAATAGGAATAACAATAATACCAGAAAACTTTTCTTTAAATCTCATTAAAGCTTTATCTGCATCAAGTTTAGTTTTGTAGTTTCCAACCTGTATTTTCCATTCAGGAGCATTGTATACTAATTTAGAATAAATGCCCGGGAATTCAAGCTTAAAACGTTCTTTGTATTGTTTTGCTTTTTGTTCATTTCCGTTGTATAACTGTATTCTATAACCAAAACCATTTGTTTTGTTATAGCTTCTTTTTTTGTTAACTAACTGTTCTATTTCTTTAGAAACGTGTGTGCTATTTTGTGCAAAACCACTGTAACTTGTTGCTGCTAAAACAACTATTAATACTGCTGCTTTTAATTTACCAATCATACATTTAATGTTTACACAAAAATAACGACTAGTGATCTAATATATGATTGAAAAACTTTATTTAGAACAAATATAAATTAGTATTTAACATTCCTTTAGCTTTCCAAAATTTAGCAATATGTAGTACTTTTGTCCAACGAAAAAAAAATGAGTTTCATCATTTTATAATAGATATTTTTAAACAAAGTTTAAATATGAAAAGTGTAGAATTGCACAACAGACTAACCACATCACTTCTAAGAAGTTTTACCTTTCTTTTAATTTTTGCATTTAGCTTGTCATCTTTTTCACAAGATGTAGATGAAGCAAGACAGAAAGAAGGAAAGAAATTGTTTAAATCTTTATGTGCTTCTTGTCATAAGTTAGATAAGAAATTAGTAGGTCCTGCTCTTGGTGGAGTAGAGGGTCGTAGAGAAAATTCTTGGTTAAAGGCATGGATAAAAAATAATGCTGAATTAAGAGCATCTGGAGATGCGGATGCAAATGCTATTTTTGAAGAGTATAATGGTTCTAATATGACTGCTTTTCCTCAGTTGTCAGATAAGAATATAGATGATATACTTTATTATACAACTGTTGGTGAAATTAAGAAGGCTCCGGCTCCTGGTCAGGAAGTTGTTGCTGATAGTGGTGCAAGTTCATCTAGTGCGCCTGAATGGATTATTTATCTTTTAGCGGCTGCTATTATTGTTGCGTTTTTAATGATTGCTAGTTTGTTAAAACAAGTAAACGAATTAAAAGCTAAAGCAAGTGGTTCAGATTTTAAAGGTTCTAATTTTAAAAGAGATTTACATGAACTTTGGGAAGGTTTAAAGAAAAATACATTCTTAAAAGTTTTGTCAACAATATTTTTAGTGTTAATAGGAGCGTATGTTTTCTTTGGTACTGTTTTTAAAGTAGGTGTAGATGAAGGTTATCAGCCGGTACAACCAATTGCTTTTTCTCATAAAATACATGCTGGAGATAATCAGATAGATTGTCAGTATTGTCACTCATCTGCAAAACACAGTAAAACATCAGGTATTCCATCTGTAAATGTTTGTATGAATTGTCATAAAAATATTTCAGAAGTTTCTGAGGAGACTGTAGTTGAAATGGAAGATAGAACTTTAGGTAAAGCTGAGTTGGATTTAGAGATAGCTAAAGTATATAAAGCTGCTGGATGGGATGCTGAAAACTTAGAGTATACAGGAAACACGCAGCCTATAAAATGGGTTAGAATACATAACTTGCCAGATTTTGTTTATTTCAATCACTCACAACACGTAACTGTAGCAGGTGTAAAATGTCAAAAATGTCATGGACCTGTAGAGGAGATGGAGGAATTGTATCAACATTCGCCTTTAACAATGGGGTGGTGTATAGATTGTCATAAGCAAACAAAAGTAGATTTAAAGGGTAATGATTATTACGAGAAAATCCACGAAGATTTGGCTAAGAAATACAATGTAGACAAAGTTACCATTGCTCAATTAGGTGGTAAGGAATGTGGTAAATGTCACTATTAATTAAAGAAGAAAGATAGTTTGGTCTTGGTGTATACTAAGGCAGTTAACTAACAACTAATAACTAAATATAAATGGCTTCAAACAAAAAATACTGGAAAAGTGTTGAGGAACTAAAAGATAGTTCTATTGTTGAAACGTTAAGTAAAAATGAGTTTGTGGAAGAAGTTCCTACAGATGAGTTTTTAGGTGATAAAGAGACGTTAGAGAATTCTTCTACATCACGTAGAGATTTCTTAAAATATGTTGGTTTCACTACCGCTGCAGCTTCTTTAGCTGCTTGTGAGGGTCCTGTTAGAAAATCTATTCCTTATGTTGTAAAGCCAGATGATGTAACTCTTGGAGTTGCAGATTGGTATGCAACATCTATTGCAGATGGTTACGATTTCGCAAACGTTTTGGTAAAAACAAGAGAAGGTCGTCCAATTCAAATCATGCCTAATAAAGAGGCAAACGGAACAACAAGTGCAAGAGTACAAGCTGCTGTTTTGTCTTTGTATGATGAGAAGTTACGATTAAAAGAACCAACTAAAGCGGGTCAGCCTATTTCATGGTCTGTTGCAGATAAAGAGATAGCAAGTAAGTTAGCTAGTTTAAAAGAAGCTAATAAGCCTGTTGTTTTGTTAACAGGTTCTTTAGCAAGTCCTTCAACTGATAAAATTATTAATGATTTTATAGTTGCAAACCCAAATGCTAAACACGTTGTTTATGATGCTGTTTCAGAATCTGGAGCTGCGGATGCTTTTAAAGCAATGTATGGTAAACGTGCTTTGCCAAACTATAAGTTAGAAAAAGCAAAAACAATAGTTTCTTTTGGAGCAGATTTCTTGGGAGATTTTCATGGAGGTTTTGAAAAAGCTTATATAGATGGTAGAAAACCTGAAACAGGACATATGTCTTACCATGTTCAGGTTGAAAGTAATATGTCTTTAACAGGAGCTAATGCTGATAAAAGAGTGGTTGCAAAACCTTCTGATCAAATATTTGCTTTGTTAAATTTATATAATGAATTAACTGGTGCTGGAGTTAGCTCTAAAGCAACACCAATAGATGCTGATATTAAAGCAATTGCAAAAGACCTAAAGAAAGCGGGTTCTAAAGCTGTTGTTTTAACAGGGTTGAATGATGTTAATGCACAGTTAATTTCTTTAGAAATTAATAAAATATTAAATAGTGAAATTATAGATGTTAATAATACAATCAATATCCGTCAGGGTAATGATGCAGAAGTTGCTCAATTAATTTCAGATTTAAAATCAGGTAGTATCTCTGGTTTAATAACATATAATGTTGATCCTTTATATACTTTACCTAACGCAGCTGAATTTAAAGCTAGTTTAGATAAATTAGAATTATCTATTGCATTATCTACAGAAAATAACGAATCTGCAAGTGTATTTAACTACGCATTACCAACTCCACATTTCTTAGAATCTTGGGGAGATACTCTTTTAGAAGAGTCTACGTATGGTTTAATGCAACCAACAATACAACCTTTATTTAATACTCGTCAATTACAAGATACATTATTAAAATGGTCTGGTAGTTCTACAAAATATTACGATTATTTAAAAGCATATGCAAAGGCTAATGTTTTAGGAATTAGTTCTTGGAATACAGCTTTACATAATGGTTTTTTTAAGAAAGAAGTTGTAGCAAACGCAACTTTTGAAACTACTGTTTCTATTAGTAATGTAGCATCTTTATTAGCTAATACAGCAAAGAAATCATCTGGTTTTGAGTTGAATTTATACACAAAAACAGGTTTAGGTGATGGTAAACAAGCAAATAACCCTTGGTTACAAGAGTTTCCAGATCCTATAACAAGAGCTTCTTGGGATAACTATTTAACGATGTCTATTGCAGATGCAAAAACATTAGGTTTTTCAAACCCTGTAAAAGATAATGGAGCTATTGATGGAGATTATGCTAAGGTTTCAGTGAATGGAGTTGAAGTTACTGTTCCTGTAATGATTCAACCAGGTCAAGCTAAAGGTTCATTTGGTTTAGCTGTAGGTTATGGTAAAACTTTTGGATTAAAAGATGAAATGCAAGTTGGTGTAAATGCATATCCGCTTTATGCTAACGGAAACAATGTTCAATACGGAGTTTCTATAGAAAAAGTATCAGGAACACACCAATATGCATGTACACAAGTACAGAAAACAATTGCTGGACGTCATGATATCTTAAAGGTTGCATCTTTAAAAGATTACAAAACAGTAGATCCTAAAGATCATCACCAAGGATGGAATAAACCATCTTATGTATCTTATGATCATAAAGAGGTAGAAGCAAATACAATAGATTTATGGGATGAGCATAACAGAGAAGTTGGTCATCACTTTAACTTATCTATAGATTTAACATCTTGTACAGGTTGTGGTGCGTGTGTAGTAGCATGTCATGCAGAAAATAATGTACCAGTTGTTGGTAAAAAAGAAGTAAGAGTTGGTAGAGATATGCACTGGTTGCGTATCGATAGATACTATTCTTCAGAAGTAGAAACAAGAGAAGAGGCTAAAGAATTAGGATTAAGCAGAGGAGAAATGTATGAAGCATTAGAAACTGAAGCTGAAAATCCTGAGGTTACCTTCCAACCAATGATGTGTCAGCACTGTAATCACGCTCCTTGTGAAACTGTTTGTCCTGTAGCTGCAACATCTCATGGTCGTCAAGGTCAAAACCAAATGGCGTACAACAGATGTGTTGGTACAAGATATTGTGCAAACAACTGTCCATATAGAGTTCGTAGATTTAACTGGTTTAATTATGCAAATAATAACGAGTTTGATTTTAACATGAACAATGAATATGGGAAAATGGTTTTAAATCCTGATGTAGTAGTTCGTTCTAGAGGAGTTATGGAAAAATGTTCTATGTGTATTCAAATGACACAAGCAACAATTTTAAAAGCTAAGAAAGAAGGAAGAGCTGTAAACACAGATGAATTTGAAACAGCTTGTTCATCAGCATGTACAACAGGTGCAATGGTCTTTGGAGATGTTAATAACAAAAAAGACAAAGTTGCTGCATTAGCAGAAGATAAAAGAGCTTATAACGTATTAGATTACTTACAAACAAAACCTAATGTAATCTATCAAGTTAAAGTAAGAAATACAAACGAAGCGTAATTTAAATTTAAGATATAAAAGTATGTCTCATTACGAAGCACCCATAAGGGAACCTTTAGTATTAGGTGATAAAAGTTACCATGATATTACCGAAGACATTGCAAAACCTATAGAAGGTAAAGCAAACAAAAATTGGTATATAGCATTTTATATTTCTTTAGTAGCAATGCTATGGGGATTTGGATGTATATTCTATACCGTAGGAACTGGTATTGGAGTTTGGGGATTAAGCAAGAACATTGGATGGGCTTGGGATATTACCAACTTTGTATGGTGGGTAGGTATTGGTCACGCAGGAACACTTATTTCTGCAGTACTATTATTATTCCGTCAAAAATGGAGAATGGCAATTAACCGTTCTGCAGAAGCAATGACAATTTTTGCCGTTTTTCAGGCAGGTTTGTTTCCAATTATTCACATGGGTAGACCATGGAACGGATACTGGGTGTTACCGATTCCAAATCAATTTGGATCATTATGGGTAAACTTTAACTCACCATTATTATGGGATGTATTCGCAATTTCTACATATTTATCTGTATCATTAGTATTTTGGTGGACAGGTTTATTACCAGATTTTGCAATGATACGTGATAGAGCTGTTAAGCCTTTTCAAAAGAAAATATATGCTTTATTAAGCTTTGGATGGTCTGGTAGAGCAAAAGATTGGCAACGTTTTGAAGAGGTATCTTTAGTACTTGCTGGTTTAGCAACTCCTTTAGTACTTTCTGTACACACAATTGTATCTATGGACTTTGCTACTTCTATTAATCCAGGATGGCACTCTACAATTTTCCCTCCTTATTTCGTTGCCGGAGCAATCTTTTCAGGTTTTGCTATGGTGCAAACGTTATTAGGTATAATGAGAAAGGTTACTAATATGGAAGAGTATATTACACGTTTACACGT
>CALHCK010000241.1 GCA_937936695.1 uncultured Polaribacter sp. | reverse complement strand
AATTGGGTAACGTTTTGTCCTTTTTTAGCACGTTTTGGTTTGTGCTTTAAATCGAAACGCATGTGGTCTAAACTTGTATCATTTAAACGCTCGTTACAGTATTTTGATGAAAAGCTATCTAGTTCTTCTACATCACCACGATCTAAAATCCACTGCTCTCTAATACGTTCTATACCGTTATGTACGTTAATTTCTTTGTTAGGATCTGTGTACGGTCCTGAAGTATCGTAAACGGTTACAGGCTCGTTTGGTGTTTTCTTTTTAGTTAACGAATCGGTAGTATCGCTTAAAGAAATTTCACGCATTGCCACTTTAATTTGTGGGTGAATTTTTCCTTGTACGTAAACTTTTTTAGAGTTTGGAAAAGGTTTTCTTGTAATTTGTCCTTCTTTTGGTGCGGTGTCTTTACTTTTCATGTTGTTATGGCTATTAGCTTTTTTGATTGTTAAATCAGTAGCAAATTAGTGCTTTTTATTTTTATTGTGCTAAAATTTTAGCGTGTAGTTTTTATTTTAACCTCCTTGGGTTGATTTTATTATTAAAACAACATCGTTTTGCTGCAATTGTTGCGCACTCCAATCTGTTTTTTTTACAACCTGATTATTAATAGCTATTGCAATACCGTTGGTTTGTATTTTTAATTGTTCTATTAAATTTACTACCGTAGTTGCTGGGGCTATTTTATGTTCTTTTTGGTTTACTTGTACAGTAATCATGTGTATAAAATTTACTGTAAACTAGAAATAGTGGTACACTATTTTTTGAAGAATAACTTTTTCCTACGTTGGTGTTAACCAAAATCAGGTTCTAAGGATATTTCTCAAACTAGTTAACTAGCTACTCCTAAAGTTTACTTTACAAATATAACTGTTTTTAAATTAGTTTGATAAAAAACTTTTTTTAAGCTTACTTTTAATTTGTAAAGATATTGTTCTTTAAATTGTATTGGTGTTTGCAAAAGTGTGCGTTAGCGATTGCAGTGGAAAGCCCACAGTGAGGTAACGAACGAGGACTTGTAGCGTAAAGCGCGCCCTGAAAGGAACGCCCAAAATTTTATAATTCTTTTTCTTCTGGCGGATCTTCTTGAAATGCTGATGGTAAAATATCTGGTATTAGTTTTATAAGTAATGGTAACAGCAACGCGCCACCTGGTAATAGAAATACTGCTAGGGCTGGAATGGATTTACAGATGTCTAAGAGTTGGTTTTTAATTTTATCTTTTTCGGTAACTGTTAAATCTGTTTGTGTTGCTTTTTTTATAAGTTGTACCGCTTCTTTACTTTCTTTTAATTCTTGCGCTAACCTTAGTTTATTTTTATGTAATAATTCTTTTATTTCTTCTATTGATGACATGGGAAAGATGAAATTATTTGGCGAGATGTAAAAAAAACGCTTATTGCAACAAATATAGCTATTGAGTAGTAATATTTAAATTTTTTCTGTTTATTTTGCACTCTTAAATCTAACAAATGGAATCTATTAAAGCAGTATCATACCCTATTCATTTTAAAGACAAAGCATATTCGGCATTGTCTGATTTAGTTAACAACTCAAACTATTCTACTCTTTTTATTTTAGTGGATGAGAATACTTTTGAACACTGTTATCCTAAATTTATAAAAAATCTACAAACGGATAAGCGCATTGAGGTAATTGAAATTGAGTCTGGAGAGGTTAATAAAAACTTAGAGACTTGTATGGGCGTTTGGAATGCTATTACGGAATTAGGTGGAGACAGAAAAAGTTTAGTTATTACCTTAGGTGGTGGTGTTATTACCGATTTAGGTGGTTTTGTGGCTTCTTGTTTTAAACGTGGGATAGATTTTGTAAATATACCTACTACTCTACTATCTATGGTTGATGCTTCTGTTGGTGGTAAAACGGGTGTAGATTTGGGTGTTTTAAAAAATCAGATTGGTGTTTTTGCTAACCCGCAAATGGTTATTGTAGATACTGATTATTTAACTACGGTTACTGAAAGGGAAATAAAATCTGGTACCGCAGAAATTATTAAATATGGTGTTACTTATGATACTACGCTATTTAACACTATTAAAGATACAAGTGACTTAGATGTAAGTGATCTTATTTTTAGATCTATTGAAATTAAAAATGAGGTTGTTTTAAAGGATCCTAAGGAACAAAATTTACGTAAAATTTTAAATTTTGGACATACTTTAGGGCATGCTATTGAATCTTTTTATTTAGAATCTGCTGATAAAGAAAATTTAACGCATGGAGAGGCTATTGCTATTGGTATGGTTTGCGAAACATATATGTCTGTACATTTATTAGGTTTTCCTGAAGATAAATTAGAGCAACTTAAAAGTACTGTTGTTGCTATTTATGGTAAAGTTAATTTATTGCAGCAAGACTTTACCGATATAATGGAACTTTTAAAGCACGATAAAAAGAATGTGAATGGTCAGGTAAATTTTGTGCTTTTAAATGATTTTGAGGATTATAAAATTGATTGTAAAGTTCCTGAGAATTTAATTATTGAAAGCATGAATTACTACAACTCTTAACCTAAGCTGCTATGAAAAAGAATATTACTTTTTGGTTATTTTTTGTTTGTACAGGTATTTTTTATCAATTAAGATACCCTTCAACAACAAAATAATTAATGATGTTGTAATTATCTATAAAGTTACATACGATAGAGATTTAACTGAAAAATAAAAAAAACCACTAGGTTTAAAAAAATGATTGTTGTTGCTTTTAATAATGACGTGTTATTAGAAAAAATATAATTTATTGATTACAATAAGGTTTCTCATAAATTTGAAGTGAAATCGTAATCCACTAATATTGTTATAGATAAGAAGGGAATATTTCTTTTTACAAATCGGGTTTTAAAAATGATATTTACGTTGTTATGGACGTTGTTGTTTAGGAAAAATTACGGGTTTAAGCACTAAAGTTACTAAATAAAACACAAACCAAGAAAATCCGAGAGGATTTTCGCAAGTAAGCTAAAACAAGCATTTTTTTTACACGGTGTTAACTATTGTTTTTTTAGTTGTTCTCCAATTTCTTTCCACTTTAACACAGTATTTTTTCCTTTAATATTACTTTCAAAAGCTGATTTTAATTCAGGAATTAAATTTACATAATCAAAAATATATTTTGCTAAAATTATTATAGAATGGATTAAGAAATTTTCAGCATTATTTTTTTGTTGTTTGTATTCTGTTGCTTGCATTGTTTGTAAGGAACTTAATCTTCCTGTGTGAGCATAACTACATAAGTATTAATAAAAATCTTTAAAGTAATTTTCTTCAAATCCAGAGTTAACAGCTAGTTGATTCCAATTGAAATTTATTTTCCACTTTCCTTTTTCAATTTGTTTTTTTTGTTTTTCAGAGTTTTCAAGATGATGAGGGCTTTTTCTAATTATTTTCAGTTTTTCTTCTATAAGTTTAGCTTCTTCTTTTTTTCTTAAAATATTCCTTTCTGTTGTTGCTTGAAAATCTTGTCTTTCAATGAAGCCTGCTAAATCCCAACAATCAAAGCGGTATTTTCTTTCCATTTCTGTTGTCGGAGAAATAAAAATATGATTGAATGTCAGATAAGATTCTATTGATGCCCTTACTAAAACAGCTACTGAAGAAGAGTCTACTAGTTGAATTTTAGATTTGTTTTCTAGTTGAATTTTAATTCCTTTTGATAATGAATAAGCTGAACAAATATGTAAAAATGTTTTTCTTGCAATTGATTCGGTATATTCTATTCCTTCAATACCATCTAAAATTTTTCCTTCAATAGTTTTATGTATTTCAGAATAAAAATTAATTAATAATTCTAAATCTTTATAATCTTCAGTATTCATTTCCTAAATAATAGCTAACTACGAAATAAACAAATTTTTAAATAAAGAGAGTGTTTTTCTGTTACCTTTTTTAACTTAATACAAACTAAAATAATCAGCATTCATTTTTTCACCCACTGATGATAAATCGTCTACTAATTTCCCTATAAAACCTTTTAAATCTCCTTGTACATCTTCTATTGTTGTATATTGATG
>CALHCK010000240.1 GCA_937936695.1 uncultured Polaribacter sp. | reverse complement strand
TTAATTTTATGGTTTGTAAATCTTTTTTAACAGAAGATGCTCCTACAGAAACTGTAAAAGTTCCTGGTTCTACCACTTTTTTCATTTGCTGATTTAAAATATTTAATTCATTAAAACCTAACTTAAAAGTTACCGTTTTAGTTTCTCCTGGTTTTAATGTAATACGCTCAAAACCTTTTAACATTTTTAAATAACGTCCTACAGAAGCAAAATCATCTCTTACATACATTTGCACTACTTCATCTCCTAATTTATCTCCTGTATTAGTAACATCAACAGAAACCGTAGTACTACCATCTGTAGCAATTGTTTGTTGTGCTAACTTTGGTTGACTATATGTAAATGATGTATAGCTTAAACCATGACCAAAAGGAAACAATGGAGATTTGTCTGAAAATCTATATTTCCCTTTACCAGAACCAATAAAATCAGGACGTTCTAAATATGTGGTTGGAATTTGACCGATAGATCTTGGAAACGATACTGTTAACTTACCTCCTGGGTTTACATCTCCAAATAATGCATCAGCAATAGCATCTCCAGAATGCATTCCTAAATACCATGTTTCTAATATAGATGGTACATTTTCAGCAATATAATTTATTGTTAATGGGCGTCCGTTAATAAGAACAGCAATTACAGGCTTTCCTGTTTTATGAATAGCTTCTACAAGTTCGTTTTGCACTCCATATAAATCTAAATCAGATCTATCTCCACCTTCTCCACAAGTACGCTTAGATCCACCTACTACTAAAATAACAGCATCCGATTTTTTTGCAGCTGCAACAGCTTTTGGTATTCCTGCTTTTGAAGAACCTAATAAGCTTACACCTTGCGCATAATTAATTTTTACTTTATCTCCAACTTTTTGCTGAATACCTTCTAAAACAGAAGTATAAAATGGTGGTACTCCAGAATAACCTCCTAATAAAGTATATGTACCTTTAGCTGGTTTATTTTCATGAGCATTTGGACCAATAACTGCTAGAGATTTAATTTTACTCATATCTAAAGGTAGTAAGTTAGCTTCGTTCTTTAGTAAAACCATTGCTTTTTGAGCTACTTTATAAGCATGTTCTTGATGTTCTTTTTTACTAGTTACAGCTCCTTCTTTTAATTCTTTAGGTTTTGTATCAAACAAACCTAGTTCATACTTAGCCTTTAAAATTCTTGAGGCAGCTTGATCTATATATTTAACAAGTGCCGGATTTTTTTCTAATGTATCTTTTAATACAGTACTATGGTATGCATATAAATGTAGAGGCTTTTTAATTACCAAATCCATATCTACCCCTGCTTTCAATCCTAAAATAGCAGCTTCTTGTCTTGTTTCTGTAATAAAATGCATGGTTTGTAACCTACCAACATCGTTGTTATCAGACACCAAAAAACCATCAAAACCTAATTCTCCTCTTAAAACATCTTTTAACAACCACGTATTCATATGACATGGAACTCCATTAAAATCTTGGTGCCCTGGCATAATACAACCCACTTTAGCTTCTTTTACTACAGCTTCAAATGGAGGTAAAAAGATTTCTCTAAGTCTTCTTTCAGACATATCACTAAAACCTCCGTTGATACCTCTTCTGTTTTCTGGATATCCAATAAAGTGTTTTGCTGTTGTTAATACATGATTTTCATCAAATCTTTCTTCACCAACTCCTTGCATTCCTTCTATAAAAGCAACTCCCATACGAGATACTAAATAAGGGTCTTCTCCATAAGACTCTTCTACACGACCATATCTAGGGTCTCCTGTGATAACATCTAAATTAGGAGAGTATATATGTGTAATATTTAAGCTACGCGCTTCTTTTGCTGTTTGAGATGCCATTTTTCTAATTAATTCAGGATCCCAGGTAGAACCACATGCTAAAGCTTGGGGATATACAGTTACATTATCATCTTCCCACAAACCATGTAACCCTTCGCTATATTTCATCCTAGGAATACCTAGTCTTTCGTTAGCAGGCGCATCTTGCGTCATTTCAGCAATTTTTTCTTCCAAAGTCATTTTACCTATAAGGTCTTCAACTTTTTTAGTAATTCCAGAATCTTTATCTGATGAAGTTGAAGAAGTTGATGCTTCTTTAGAATTACAACTTATCAGTAAAGCAAAAATAAAACTTGTTACTATCAGTTTTTTCATTAGTGTTTCTTTTGGTTATTTATTCTCTATTTAAAATTTTGTATTCCTGGAACTATTTGTATCTGATAATCCTTTTTATTTTCTGGCCAACTTAAAATAATTAACTTCTGAGTTTTTCTGTCCCAAATAAAGTCTGAAGGATTTGAGCTTTTAGCTGTTTTATAAGTTTCTAAACCTACATTTTTTAAAGGATTGTAATACATAATAAAATTATCATTCACAATTACAGAAAATCCATCAGGATAATGTCTATTAGCTCCAATAAATATTTTTGACGCTCCTTTAGTATTATCTGATTTTACACGTAAACTTAAAGTTCTTTTTGCATGATTAAACATAAAAGAATGTATAGTACCTGCAATTGCCTGAGGGTAAGGCCTAGAAATTACATCGGTTATATATTTTCTTTCTACAGTTCCTGCATCTGTTTTATCACTAAAAATAGACCAAGTTGAAGGCCCTCCTGGTAAAAAGTTTTGCATAGTTCTATTTCCTAAAAACCATGCTTTTATAGAACCTACTCCCATACGATCAAAAACTTCTGCTGTACGTATGTATAATTCTCTATATTTTAATTGCCCCAATTTTCCATCTATAATGGTATCTGTGGTTGCAAAAGTAGGAAAACCCCACTCTCCTATAAGTATTGGCGCTTTTATCATATCAGATTCTTTATCAAAACGATTCATGTTACGTGTTATAAAATCGATATTGTCTTGATAAATGTGTGGCGCAAAAATAATATTTTTACGGTTTATTGGAGCAGTTATTTCAGAATATTGATTATTATCTATTTTCTCTCCTTTATTCATAAAAATTGATTGTAAAAGAATCATTTTTTTTGAATTTATTTTTTGGCTCTCATCAATGATTTTTTGATATAATGGAATTAAGTATTTATTGGTTAAATCATTATAAGAAATATTCATGGTTAACTTTCTTGGTTCATTTACCACATCATAACCTAAAACATACGACTCTTGCGCATATCTTTTCCAAATTACTTTCCATGCATCTATGTATGTTTTGTATTCTTTTTTATTATTCTTCCAAAACGTTTCCCAAACAAATTCATCTACACCATAAACAGTCATTTTAAATACCGTTTTTATTCCCCAATTTTTACCTAAAGCAACTAGTGTATCTAATTTTTGCAGGTATTTACGATCTAATTTTCCTCCAGGAAATTTACTTAATTTCCCTAACTCTAAACGAATTACTTGTGTATTTGCTCCCATTCTTACCATACGAGCATAATCATCACTATTAAAAAAAACTTCCCCTACATG
The DNA here is from genome assembly GCA_937936695.1 of uncultured Polaribacter sp. Classification (GTDB taxonomy): domain Bacteria; phylum Bacteroidota; class Bacteroidia; order Flavobacteriales; family Flavobacteriaceae; genus Polaribacter. The sequence goes on along the minus strand of CALHCK010000240.1, from coordinate 587 downwards.
ATCATTTGTATTAATAACAAATCCCCTAGGTATTATATGTCTCCCTAATTCATCTCTTAGCCCATGCTTAATCTGTGCATTTAAGCTTATTGATAAAAAAGTTAAAAAAAATAAATATTTAAATTTCATATTGCTTTGTTAATTTAAAAAGGTTGAAATTTCTAATAAAGAAATTTCAACCTTTTTACTTTTTATTAATTCTTTTTAGCTGCCTTTGGTCCATCATAATCATACGTAAACCAATCTACATCTATGTAACCAGCATCTTCTACTGTATTCCATGAGAAAAACCCTAATCTATCTCCTGTCCATTTTCCGAAAGAAATTGTAAATGTAGGCCCGAAAGAAACAAAATTTTTACCATCTAAACTATACTCATAAGTAGCTTGGTTAATTTTGTTTGATGTTCTTACATATAAAGTATTACTTGTTATTTCTGGTCCTGTTGTTTTTTCTGCCATAGGATTCATGTAAAACAAGTTCTTTTTTCCACTTTTATCTACTTCTATTCCTAATAAATTATAAGTACCTCCAAATCTTACAAAACCTGCCATTTGATGAGGTTTCATTCCTGATATATCAAACTT
>CALHCK010000239.1 GCA_937936695.1 uncultured Polaribacter sp. | reverse complement strand
TCTAAAGCCACATAGAATTGAGAAGAACCAACATCTCCTTGACGTCCTGCACGACCTCTTAACTGTCTGTCTACACGTCTAGAGTCATGACGTTCTGTACCAATAATAGCTAAACCACCTGCAGCTTTTACTTCGTCAGATAATTTAATATCTGTACCACGACCAGCCATATTTGTTGCAATTGTTACAATTCCTGGTTTACCAGCTTCTGCAACTACATCTGCTTCACGTTTGTGTAACTTTGCATTTAAAATATTATGAGGTATTTTACGCATTTGTAACATTCTACCTAATAATTCAGAGATTTCTACAGAAGTAGTACCTACTAAAACAGGTCTATTTTCGCCAACAAGTTTAACAATATCCTCTATAACCGCGTTGTATTTTTCACGAGCAGTCTTATAAATTAAATCTTCTTTATCGTTTCTTTGAATAGGTCTGTTTGTAGGTATTTCTACAACATCTAATTTGTAGATTTCCCATAACTCTCCAGCTTCCGTTATCGCAGTACCTGTCATACCAGAAAGTTTACGATACATTCTAAAGTAATTTTGTAAAGTTACAGTAGCAAAAGTTTGTGTAGCATCTTCAATTTTTACATTCTCTTTAGCTTCAATTGCTTGGTGTAATCCATCAGAGTAACGACGACCATCCATGATACGACCTGTTTGCTCATCAACAATCATTACTTTATTATCCATTACAACATACTCTACATCTTTTTCAAAAACAGTGTATGCTTTTAAAAGCTGATTCATAGTATGAATACGTTCACTCTTAATATTAAAGTCTTTATATAACTCTTCTTTCTGAGAAGCTTTTTCTTCTGCTGATAAGTCAGAAGTATCAATATTTCCAATTTTGACACCAATGTCAGGTAAAACAAAAAAGGTTTCGTTTTGTGTTTTTTCAGATAAATAGTTAATTCCCTTGTCTGTTAAATCAATTTGATTGTTTTTTTCTTCTACAACAAACCATAAATCATTATCAACTTCAGGCATTAACTTATTATTATCTTGCATGTAATAATTTTCTGTTTTTTGCAAGATTTGTTTAATTCCTTCTTGAGATAAGAATTTTATTAAAGCCTTATTTTTTGGTAAACCTCTGTATACTCTAAGTAGTAAAAAACCACCCTCTTTATCATCTCCACTTGCTATTAATTTTTTAGCTTCTGCTAAAACACTAACTAAGTGTTGTTTTTGTAATGTTACAATTTCTGATACTAAAGGCTTTAATTCATTAAACTCATGTACATCACCTTGTGGTACAGGACCCGATATAATTAAAGGAGTTCTGGCATCATCAATTAAAACAGAATCTACCTCATCTATAATAGCATAGTTAGGTGCTCTTTGTACTAAATCGTCTTTAGAGTTGGCCATATTATCACGTAGATAATCGAAACCAAATTCGTTGTTAGTACCGTATGTAATATCTGCATTATATGCTTTTCTACGTGCGTCAGAATTAGGTTGATGATAATCTATACAATCTGTAGTTAAACCATGGAATTCAAACAACGGAGCCATCCACGCTTTATCTCTTTTTGCTAAATAATCATTTACTGTAACCAAATGTACACCATTACCAGTTAAAGCGTTTAAGTATACGGGTAGGGTAGAAACTAATGTTTTACCTTCTCCTGTCATCATTTCGGCAACTTTACCTTGGTGTAAAACAGAACCTCCAATTAGTTGTACATCATAGTGTATCATGTCCCAAGTAACAGCTTTACCGGCAGCATCCCAAGAGTTTGCCCAAATAGCATTATCGCCATCTAATGTAACATTGTCTCTTGTTGCAGATAGTTCTCTGTCAAAAGGAGTTGCAGTAACAGTTATTTCTGTGTTTTTTGTAAAACGTTTTGCAGTTTCTTTTACAATAGCAAAAGCCTCTGGCATAATTTCTTCTAAAACAGCTTCAGATGCTTTGTAAGCATTGTCTTTTAAAGTATCTATTTCTGAATAAATATCTTCTTGACGGTCTATGTCTGCAGTTTTAGCTTCTTCTTCTAAAGTAGTTATCTTAGTATCAAACTCTTTTGTAGCAGCTTTTATTTTATTTTTAAATTCTATTGTTTTTGCACGTAATTGATTGTGAGAAAGATTAGAAAATTCTTCTTCAAATTTTCTAACATTATTAACAATTGGTTGTAAACCTTTTAAATCTTTTTGCTGTTTATCACCTACAAAAAGTTTAATTACCGAATTTAAAATATTCATTATAGTATATGTTTATCAATTACTTAGTGTAATTGTGTTTGTTTTTTATGAAATATCAAGTTTTTAACACTTGAAATGTAACTTTTTTTTGACTAAAAAAGAACAAAAAAAAAGCCTCTTTAGAGACTTTTATATTTTTAGTTTAGTATTCATCCTCATTCCAAAGATAATCATCTTCGGTAGGATAATCTGGCCAAATTTCTATGATTGAATCATACGCATCACCTTCATCTTCTATGTCTTGTAGATTTTCTACTACTTCTAAAGGAGCTCCTGTTCTAATAGCATAATCTATTAACTCATCTTTGGTTGCTGGCCAAGGTGCATCTGCTAAATAAGATGCTAATTCTAATGTCCAATACATTTCTTAATTGTTTTTTGTGCAAAAATAATTTTTTTACGCAATTATGCAAGTCTTTTTTAAGAAATATAAAATCAATAAAAAAAGAACGTGTTAATTTTTTTCAGGAATCCATTTAATTTCCTCTATCTGTAGGTCTTTAGTCAACATTCGTGCCAACGTAAAAAGGTAGTCAGAAAGTCTGTTTAGGTATTTTAAAATGTCATTATTTATTGGCTCTTGGTCATTTAAAGCAACGGTTATGCGTTCTGCACGTCTACAAATTGCTCTTGCTATGTGACAAAATGACACAGACTGATGTCCACCAGGAAGAATAAAGTGAGTCATTTGAGGAAGTTCTTCATCCATTTTATCTATTTCAGCTTCTAAAAAAGCGATAGATTGTTTATTAACAATAGGAATGTTTAAACGATTATTTCCGTTTTTTAATGTTTCTTTATCTTTTGGAGTTGCTAACATTGCACCAAGAGTAAATAATTCGTTTTGAATTTTTAAAAGTGATGTTTTAGCAGTGTTATTGTTTGTTTGATCTTTAATTAGTCCTATGTAAGAATTTAGTTCATCTACAGTTCCGTAGCTTTCTATACGTAAATGATGTTTTTTTACTCGTTGCCCACCATATAAAGCTGTTGTACCTGTATCACCAGTTTTTGTATATATTTTCATTGTAAAACTAATTATAATTAAAAAAGGTAAAGTTACAATGTTTCTATTTATAAGAACCTGTTAAACTCTTATTTTAAAGTGTTCTTTCTCTTGTTCTTTTCTAAAAAAAACAATTCCCCAGTAAAAAATATCTACCGTTACAGTTACTTTTGGATGATTTTTAATTTCAGTCCAAGCTTCTTGCATTTCATTGCTCCAATAAATATCATCAAAAACCCAAATACTATTATTATGTATGGTCTGTAAACAAGTATTAAAATAATCTAACGTGCTTTTTTTAGTATGATTTCCATCAAAATAAATAAAATCATATTTCTTGTTTTCTACTGTTTTTGGTAATGTTTTAGAAAAATCACCTACAATAGAAGTGATGTTTTTGTAATTGTTTTTTTTAAAATAATTATTGGCAATCTTACTAGTTTCAGGACAACCTTCTAAAGTTGTAATATTAGAAGTATTATTTGCAATTTTAATGGCTGTTGTAGCTAAACCTACAGATGTACCTATTTCTAAAATATTCTTAGGAGAAAAATAATGTACTAAACGAATTAATAAACTTGCTTTTTTGTTAGAAACTCCTGCAATTTTACAAATATCGGCTACTTTACGAACATTTGATTTAAAAACTCGTGAGCCAGAACCAAAATCTGTGACTTTAATACTTGTTTTGTTGTCTAAAAGGTGTTGTTTTTTTGTAAAGAATAAACTAAGTAGATTAATAGGCGTTTTCTTATAAAAACATTTGGTAACTAAATCGTAAACAAAAGGGGAGTGTACTCCGTGTTGATTTGATGATTTAAAAAGAAATTTAAGATAATTTATAATTGACTTGACCATTGTTTTTTATTGAGGAACGAAAATAAAAAAAATTATAGCAAACCACTTTTAAAAAGTATATTTGTAGCTATTGATGATTAAAATTAAAATGAAAAATTACCTTTTAGTATTTTTATTAAGTTCTTTTATTTTTTCATGTGTACCAAGTAAAGATTTGGTATATCTACAAGGGAAACCTGTAACTACAAAAAAAATAAAACGAATTACAAATGTTCCATACAAATTACAAGTAGACGATATAATACGTATTGATATAAAATCGACAAACAAAGAATTGGTGTCTGTATTTAAGAAACAAGAAACTGAGACAGCTCAAACAATAGGTAATGGTTCTTATTTTACTGATTACAGCATAGATAATTATGGAAATATTAGGTTACCTGTATTAGGAGAGATTAATGTACTTGGGTATACAACTTTAGAGGTAAGAAAAAAAATAGAAACTAAGTTGCATACTTTTATAAAAAAAACAGAAAACTTATTTGTTTCAGTAAAATTGTCAGGAATAAAATATACAGTAATAGGTGAAGTTGCAAATCCTGGTACAAGGGTGTTGTTTCAGAACAGAGTTTCTGTTATTGAAGCAATTGCAAATTCTGGGGACATAACAAATGTAGGAAATCGTAAAGCTGTTGAAATTATAAGAATTACTGATTTTGGGGCTGAGAAGTATACTATTGATTTAACTAAAATTAATGCTCTTAATTCTAATGCTTTTTACATACAACCAAACGATTATATTAATGTACTTCCTTTAAAACAAAAGGCTTGGGGAACTGGAACAACAGGTTTACAAACCTTATCTACCTTTGTATCTATTTTTACGTTAATAACATCAACAATTATTTTATCAAGAAACTTATAGTTTTATGGATAACCAAATTAAATTTAATCCAAATTCAGTCGTAAATTCTGTACCTAACATAGATTTAAAAGGCTATTTATTTAAAGTTTTAGCTTACTGGAAGTTATTATTAGTATCTCTTGTTATAGCATTTATAATAGCTAAATTTATGAATGATTATAAGGAGCGAAGGTATAGTTTAGATACCGTTATATCTGTTAAAGAACAAAATAACCCATTATTTTCTACAGGAACAAATATTGCTTTTAATTGGGGGGGGGCTAGTGATGAAGTAGAAACAATAAGGGTTATTTTAGTTTCAAGGTCTCATAACGAAAAAGTAGTAAAAAAATTAAAGTTTTACATTCAATATTTAAAAGAAGGAAAATATAGAATGGAGGACATGTATGGAAGTACTCCTTTTACTGTATTTTTAGATGAAAATAAGCCTCAATTGTATAATAAATTGATTGAAGTTTTAATAACGGGTGAAAATAGTTACCGATTATCATTTAACTTTAATGAATCTGGAAGTAATTCGATAATTAATTACA
>CALHCK010000238.1 GCA_937936695.1 uncultured Polaribacter sp. | reverse complement strand
ATTTCTTTCAGCAACGCTTCATCTATTTCTACTTGTTGTTTTCTAAATTGTAACCTACCCGTTCTTGGGTCTTTTGCCCAAGGAAAATCTGCCATTCCATTTGTTCCTATACCAATTGTATAGGCTTTTATACCCAATTCTTTTGCTAAAATAGTTGCTGTTTTCGGATCTATATTTCCAGAATTGTTTACACCATCTGTTAGTAAAATAATTACTTTACTCTTTGCTGTACTTTCTTTTAATCTATTAACAGCAGAACCTAACCCCATACCAATAGCAGTACCTCCTTCTAATTGCCCCCACCTAAGCTCAGAAATGGTACGTTTAACAATACCTTTATCGCTAGTAATTGGTGTTTGCGTAAAACTTTCTCCTGCGTAAACAACAATACCAATTCTATCATTAGGCCTTCTATCTACAAAATCTACAGCTACTTTTTTTAATGCCTCTAATCTGTTTGGTTTTAAATCTCTAGCCAACATACTAGCAGATACATCTATTGCCATTACAATATCTATACCTTTGTTAGATTTTGTTCTTTTACTTACAGACACATTTCTAGGTCTTGCCAAAGCCACAATAATTGCTGCCAGCGCTAACAACCTTAAAACATATAAAAAAGGTTTTAGTTTAGATGTTATAGAAGCTGTTTTAACTCCTTTTAAAGAAGGTATTGTTAAAACTGCTGCATCTTTTTTTTGCATTAAAAAATGCCAAATTGCTAATACAGGAATAAGTATTAGTAACCAAAAAAATTCTGGATTTAGAAATTCAAAATTACTCCAATTCATCATTCTCTTCAATAATTGGTTTAGGTTTTAAATTGCTAACAATACTTTGCGCATCTTTTCTGTCTTCTTCTATTTCTAATGCCAATGGTTTAGATTTTGCAAACTTTACCAAATCTGCTTCTTGCAGCAAAGCTTTTAACTTATCTATAGTTTCTTCAGAAGTTACAATGGTATTGGCTTTTTTAAAGTCTTTTATCATCTCTAAAACCTCATCCGTTGTATTTTCTAAAGCTGGTACATTTAATTCTCTTTCTATATACCCTCTTACAATTTCTGTTAACTCGCTATAATATTCTTTAATCTTGTTATTTTGCCACAATAACTTTTCATCTAACTCATTTAATCTATACATTGCTTCTTCATAAGGCGGCAATGCTTTGTAAACAGGCTCTTCCTCTAAAGTTTCCTTTCGTTTTCTAATTACAAACCAATAAATCCAGAATCCTATAATTGCCAACGCTGCTAAAAGTACGTATATATACATTTTATAATCGTCAAAAACATAAGGCTCTGCTTTAATAGCTTTTATCGGAAACTTTTTTACTTTAGTTGTATCTATAGCAATAGTAGCTACATTTACCAATAAAGAATCTGTTAAATAAGCCTGATTTTCTATAAAAATTTGCTGCTTAGGAATATAAAAAGCACCACTATCAAAACCTGTTAATGTATACTTTCTTACCAAACTTTTTTTAATAGTATCTACTTTTGTAGAATCAACTATTTCTAAACCGTTTAAAATAAGTTTTGGTAAAATTACATTTGCAACAGCATCTACAGAAACCTTTAAATTAAATTGCTCTCCAATTCTAATATTAGTAGTATCTATTTCTGCTTTTACAAGTGGGTTTTGAGCAAAACCTACTACTGTTAAAAATACGAATATGTAAAATAATTGTTTTTTCATTGTTTTAATGAGATTTCTGGTTTATTCAGAAATAACAAGTAATTTTTATTTGCCTTTGTGTTTAAAATAACCCAACATTTTTTTTACGTAATTTTCATCAACCCTTGTACTAATAGTACCGGCTCCACTTCTTTTAAACATATTAGTATAATAGTCGGTTAATCTAAGCGCATTGGCTTTGTAACTTTTTCTTATTTTTTTTGATGATGTGTTTATAAGCTGCACATTTCCTGTTTCGGCATCTAACATTGGTACCATTCCTAAATTAGGAATTTCCTCATCATGTTTATCATAAACACGTATCCCTGTTAAATCGTGCTTTTTAGCGGCTATTTTTAAAGTTTTCTCGTAATCGTCATCCATAAAATCAGATAACATAAAAACAATCGCTCTTTTTTTCATCACGCTAGATAAAAACTTTAAAGCAACAGAAATATTGGTTTTTTTGCTTTTAGGCTTAAACTCTATTAATTCTCTAATAATTCTTAATACATGGCTTTTTCCTTTTTTAGGAGGAATAAAAAGCTCAATATCATCAGAAAATAAAATTAAACCAACTTTATCATTATTTTGGGTAGCCGAAAAAGCCAATGTTGCGGCAATTTCTGTAACGGTATCTTTTTTAAATTGTGTTGATGTACCAAATAATTCAGAACCAGAAACATCAGCCATTAACATCATTGTTAATTCCCGTTCTTCTTCAAAAACCTTTATGTAGGGTTCGTTGTAACGTGCGGTAACATTCCAATCTATAGCTCTAACGTCATCTCCAAACTGGTATTGACGCACTTCAGAAAATGTCATTCCTCGTCCTTTAAAAGACGATTGATATTCTCCTCCAAAAATATGATCAGACAAACGCCTTGTCTTAATCTCTATTTTACGAACTTTTTTTAGTATTTCTTTTGTATCCATGTTTCAATTGTCGTTTAACAGTTATCAATAATCAGTTATTTATAACCTGATAATTGTGTTTTTTGATGATTGATTTATGGTACCTCTACTTCATTTATAATAGAGTTAATAATATCTACAGAAGTTACATTTTCTGCTTCTGCTTCGTAAGTAACTCCTATTCTATGACGTAAAACATCTGTAACAACAGCTCTTACATCTTCTGGTATTACATACCCTCTTCTTTTAATAAACGCGTAACATTTAGCAGCTTTTGCTAAATTAATACTTCCACGAGGAGATGCTCCAAAGTTTATTAAATCTTTTAATTGTGGTAAGTTATATTTTTCTGGATAACGAGTTGCAAATATAATGTCTAAGATATATTTTTCAATCTTCTCATCCATATAAACTTCGGCAGCAACTTCTCTTGCTTTTATTATTTGATCTACAGAAATTACAGGGTTTACTGTTGCAAAACCACCCGATAGGTTTTGTCTCATAATTACCTGCTCATCTTGTAAACGAGGATAATCAATAACAACTTTTAACATAAACCTATCTACCTGTGCTTCTGGTAATGGATAGGTACCTTCTTGTTCTACCGGATTTTGTGTTGCCATTACTAAAAAAGGCTCATCTAGTTTAAAAGTAGTATCTCCAATAGTTATTTGGCGCTCTTGCATTGCTTCTAATAAAGCAGATTGCACTTTAGCTGGTGCTCTGTTAATTTCATCTGCCAATACAAAGTTGGCAAAAATAGGTCCTTTTTTTATAGAAAAATCATTGTCTTTCATGTTATAAATCATGGTTCCAACAACGTCTGCTGGTAGTAAATCTGGAGTAAATTGTACTCTACTAAAACTACCCTGCACTGCTTTAGACAATGTATTAATTGCTAAGGTTTTTGCCAAACCAGGCACCCCTTCTAATAAAATATGACCATTTCCTAAAAGCCCTATTAACAGGCTTTCTATCATCTGTTTTTGCCCAACAATTACTTTATTCATTTCTAAAGTAAGAATATCTATAAAGGCACTTTCTCTCTCTATTTTTTCATTAATAGCTCTTACATCTACATCCATTATAATATTGTATTAGGTGTTATTTTTAACGATAAACAAAGCTACAATTTTAACGAATTTTTTTTGTTAAAACAAGGTTAAAGCTATTAATCCTTTTAAGGATTCTCTGTTTTTTAAGATTTTCTTTAACATTAACTTAAAACAGTATTCTTTTTTAATTCTTTTATAAATGGCTGACGGTACATTCTTTTACCTAAAGCGGCATGAATTGCGTTAGATACTGCTCCTGCTGCTGGTGGTAAACCAGGTTCTCCTAACCCTGTAGGCGACAAATTATTTTTCACAAAAAACACATCTACTTTAGGTGTTTCTTGCATTCTTATTAATCGATATGTATCAAAATTTTTGTGCTTTGGTTTTCCTTCTTCTATATCAAAATCAGCATACATAGCATGCCCTATTCCATCTAAAACTCCACCTTCTACTTGATTTCTAGCTCCAGTAGGGTTTACAACAATACCGCAATCTACAGCTACTGTTACTCTTTTTATTACTGGGTATCCTTTTTCTAGTACAATATCTGCTATTTCTGCAACATGCGTATTATGACTATAGTAAGCAGCAAATCCTTGATAAACACCTTCTTTTGTTTTACCCCAATTTGCTTTTTCTCTTACAAGCTTAATAGCATCCTCCATTCTTTGTCCCGAATACTGAATTGTTTTATCCTTGGTGTTTTTTACATTTTGAAGTAAATCTAAACGTAACTCTATTGGATCTGTATTTAAAGACACTGCTAATTCATCAAAAAAGCTTTGTTCTGCAGAAGCTAAAAAATTTGTATAAGGCGCTCTCCAAGCTCCTGTTGTAATATTACTTTTATTTTTTCCTGATGCTACTTTGTAATTAGGAATACAACCTGCAGGAAAATAATTTGAAAGAAACTTAGCCATCCCTTTATTAATTGCTGCTTCTTTTAGGTAATATGCTGTTATTTTACCGTCTTTTATAGATGCTTTTATTTTATATTTCACAGAAGGTTTATAAATACCTGCAGTCATATCATCTTCCCTAGAAAAAATAACTTTTACGGGTTTTTTTATTAAGCTTGATATTTCTGATGCTTCTAGAGCAAAATCACCATATAAACGTCGTCCAAATCCTCCTCCAATTCTTGTCATTTCACAATGAATATCTTCTATTTTTCTACCTAATAGTTTAGCTACTTTCATAACTGTTCTTTCTGGAGTTTGAATAGAGCCTACTAAATGAACTTTATCTGCTGTTACATTTGCATAAAAATTCATAGGTTCCATGCAATTATGAGGTACAAAAGGAGAATGGTAAGTTCTTTCTATAACCTTATCTGCATTTGCAAAGTTTTTCTTTACATCTCCATCTTCTCTAAGAACATTTAAATCTTCACTATCTAAAATCTTTAATAATTCTTTATTATGATTTTCTGTAGATTCTAATCTTTTAGATTCCCATACCACAGACAACTCTTTCGTACCTTTCATAGCAACCCAAGTCGATGTTCCTAAAACAGCAATTTTATCGCCAAACTTTACAACATCTATCACACCTTTAACAGCTTTTGTTTTATCTGCATTATAGCTCTTTATTTTCTTACCAAAAGCAGGCGGTCTTGTAACCACTGCATACAACATGTCATCGGTTTTAAAATCAAGTCCAAACAACGGTTTTCCCGTAATTATTTTATCAATATCAACATTGGTAATTTCTTTCCCTATAATTTTATATTCAGACGCATCTTTTAATCTTACATTTTCTGGCACAGGTAATATAGCTGCCTCTTTTACCAACTCTCCATAACCTATTTTATCGCCGTTAGCATTTGTTATTATTCCTTTAGAAGCCTTACATGAATTTGCTGCTACATTCCATTTGTTTGCTGCAGCATTTATTAACATTTGTTTTGTGGTAGCTCCTACATTTCTTAACACATCCCAACCTTTTCTTATAGATTGACTACCTCCTGCAACCTGTCTTTTAAAATGTTTAGTATCTAAACTTGCCTGAACAACATGTACTTTACTCCATTCTACATCTAATTCTTCAGCTATTAACATAGGCATTGCGGTTTTTACCCCTTGGCCAATTTCAGGATTTGGAGAAAAAATAGTTACATACCCATTATCTGCTATTTTAATAAAAGCATTAAAATCGTTATAATTTAAATGCTCAATATCTACTGGCATTTTTACTTTTGATTTACAAGCAGTAAGAAAATTAAATCCAATTAACATTCCTCCTCCTGCTAAAACAGAAGTTTTTAAAAAATTCCTTCTACTAAAATTATCTTTTTTATGTAATTTCATTTTGTAAAATCTTAGTTTTTTGTCATTTTTTCTGCAGCAACTTTTACTGCCTTTTCTATTCTATTGTAAGAAGCACATCTGCATATATTACCATGCATTGCTTCTCTAATTTCTTGTTCTGTTGGATTTTTATTTTCAGATAAAAAAGCAGATGCAGTCATAATTTGTCCTGCCTGACAATACCCACATTGAGGAACGTCTATCTCTTTCCATGCCTCTTGTACAGGATGCGTACCTTCTGATGATAAACCTTCTATAGTTACAATAGTTGCATTTTCTAAAACAGCAACTTGCATCTGACAACTCCTAACCGCTTCTCCATCTATATGAACAGTACAAGCACCACATTGAGCAATTCCACAGCCAAATTTTGTACCTACTAAATTTAACTCATCTCTTAAAACCCACAACAAAGGAGTATCGGAATCTACATTTACAGAATGTTTTTTTCCATTTATATTTAAACTATAATTAGGCATATAAATATGTTTTACTTTATGAATCTTCTAAGTTAAATAAAATTGTTTCTTACTAATTATCAAAACATTAAACATTGTATTTTTTGTGATGATTTTAACAGAAAAATAACTTTTTTAAGATTCTTAATTTAACTTCATAAAAAAAAAGAAGACGTACTATTAAAGCACGTCTTCTAATCAATTATAAAAAAACTATTGTCTTTTAATTATTACTGTCTTTTTAAAACTTTTTTAGTTGTTAAAAGACCTCTTTCTCCGTCTATTAAATTTATTAAATAAAGACCATCACTTAAGTCTTGTAAGTTAACAGACATATTATTTTGATCTATTTTTTGACTAGCTACTTTAGCTCCTCTTACATTATAAATCTCTACAGTTAAATCATTAAAAGAAGATAAATTACCTGATAAGTTAAGAACATTAGATACTGGGTTTGGATAGATATTTAAAGAAACATCTTCAAAATCATTTGTACTTAATACCCCACAATCTTCACCAGTTAAACGAACAACTGTTGCAAAGTTATCTGAAATATCTGAACAATTAGCTGCTTCTAAGTCTGCTAATGGACCTCCGATGAAACCTGCTCCGTTATCTGCTACTCCTCTGTAAGACCATCCCCAAATTCTACATACTCCTGCGCCTGCGCCTGTTAAATCAATCGCATTGCTGTTAGTAATATTTAAAATATTATTCTGATCATCTGTAATTACATAACGGTAAGATAAATTAGACTCTTCTCCGCTTCTTACTACTGTTATAGGCGCTGCTCCACTATCAACACAAATAGTTGCTGTATCTCCTTCTATTGATGTAAATGAATTTGCTGCCATAGACACATCTGCATCAATAGATACTGTTCCTGCTTCTGGTATAACTCTTATTACTGTTGCAAAGTTATCTGAAATATCTGAACAATTAGCTGCTTCTAAGTCTGCTAATGGACCTCCGATGAAACCTGCTCCGTTATCTACTCCTCCTCTGTAAGACCATCCCCAAATTCTACATACTCCTGGACCTGCAACTGTTAAATCTATTGCATTGCTGTTAGTAATATTTAAAATGTTGTTCTGATCATCTGTAATTACATAACGGTAAGATAAATTAGACTCTTCTCCGCTTCTTACTACTATTATTGGTGCTGCAACACCATTGTCAATACAGATAGTTGCTGTATCTCCATTTACTAATGTAGACCCATTTGCTGCCATAGATGCATCTGCATCAATAGATACTGTTCCTGCCTCTGGCGCAACTCTAATTACTGTTGCAAAGTTATCTGAAATATCTGAACAGTTAGCTGCTTCTAAGTCTGCTAATGGACCTCCGATGAAACCTGCTCCATTGTCAGCTACTCCTCTGTAAGACCATCCCCAAATTCTACATACTCCTGGACCTGCAACTGTTAAATCTATTGCATTGCTGTTAGTAATATTTAAAATGTTGTTCTGATCATCTGTAATTACATAACGGTAAGATAAATT
>CALHCK010000237.1 GCA_937936695.1 uncultured Polaribacter sp. | reverse complement strand
TTCACTATCAAAAAGATTTTCAAAAGATTTAAATACAGATTCAAATTTACTTTCTAATTCTGTAAAAGAGCCATCTATATATGTATTAAAATCAGAAGTAGTGTTATCTGCAAATAATAACCTCATATTTACAACATCATCAGTAACTTCTTTGTATTCATAATTAGAAGTACTAGGGTTAAAAACATAATCCTTATAAGTATCTTTGTCTTTATAGAATTCCCCTTTAGCAACAGATTTATCATTAACGCTTAATTCTGATTCAGAATTACTATTTAATAAAGCTATTTGGTCATCAATAGAGTATTCTTTGTTAGAATCAAAATTAGAGTCTTTAATATTCATTGTTAAAGCAGCATCTAAAAATTTAAAAGTAATCGCAGAATTATCAATAAAATCTTCGATAACAGTACCATTTTCGTTATTAAAATTCCCTTTTAAATTTAATTTAAAACTTGTAATAACCTCATTATTTATTTTAATCTCTGTTGTTTCATTTATTTCTTTATTATTACTATTGTCATAAGAGCTAATAAAAGAAAAACCACCAATACTAGTTGTGTTTTTAACGGTATTAGGTAATAATTGAGTCTTATTAATTGATGCAGAGAATTCTTGATTGAAAACAGTTATATTATCAATTTTAAGATTAGCTTTTGCTAATGTAGGTAGTTCTTCATTTTCCGAAATCTCTGTATTAAAATCTGTAACAGTAAATGTTGCATTTTTTCCATTATCATAAGAAAAATTGTAAACGATATCATCACTAGGTCCTGTAAAATCAAATTCCTCTGTATTAGAATTCCAGGTATAAATTCCTTTTTCATTGTTAAAATCTGATAACAGAGGTTTTTCATCAACAAGAGCAATTGCTTGTTTTGTGTTAAAGGCATTTACATCCTTATTATTTAATTCAGATACATTAGATAAGGTCTTATAAAAACTTTTTTCAAATGTATTTGCGTTTGGAGAAGGATTGTTTAAAAACTCAGCTAAGTCAATCATTTCATTCAAAGCAGTATCATCTTTTAATGACTCTATTTTGTTTAAAAAATTAATGCTGTTTTGTTCTAATTGTTTTTTACCCTCTTCAACATTAAGAGAACCTGAAATAACTATTTCATCTTCTTTTTCATCATTTTTCTTACAAGATGTGTTTAATGCAAAGGCAGCACATATTGCTAAAACATAAATTTTCTTCATAATTTTTTTATTTGATTGTAAATATAAAATTTATTTGAGTTTTTTAAATGATAAAAAGAAAATTTTAAAATTGTTTTAGTTTATAGATATTCTTTTGATAATAATTTTACTTTATGATTTTAAAATATTAGTTAGTAAAATACAAATGAGATTAATTATTTTATAAAATTGTTTACCTCTCTTTAAACATACCTATAAAAATTGTAAATTCGCACACCAAGATAAGATAGCCGATGTTAGATAAATTAAGAATTGTAAAGCAACGATATGATGAGGTCTCTGATTTAATTATTCAGCCAGAAATCATTATGGATCAAAAGCGTTATGCGCAATTAAGTAAAGAATATAAAGATTTAGGAGATGTTGTTAAAAAAGGAGATGAGTATCAAACTTTAATGAACAATATAGATGAAGCAAAAGAAATTATTTCTGATGGTTCTGATGCTGAAATGGTAGAAATGGCTAAAATGGAGATAGATGAAGCCAATACTAGGATTCCTGAATTAGAAGAAGAAATTAAGTTTTTATTGATACCTAAAGATCCGGAAGATTCTAAAAATGCTGTGGTAGAGTTACGTGCAGGGGCAGGAGGAGATGAAGCTAGTATTTTTGCTGGTGATTTATTTAGAATGTATAGTAAGTATTGTGAATCTAAAGGATGGAAAGTTTCTACTGTAGATTATTCTGAAGGTACTAATGGAGGTTTTAAAGAAATACAATTTGAGGTAACAGGTAATGATGTTTACGGAATATTAAAATTTGAAGCAGGGGTTCATCGTGTACAAAGAGTACCTCAAACTGAAACTCAAGGACGTGTTCATACATCTGCAGCAACATGTATGGTTTTTCCTGAAGCAGAAGAATTTGATGTAGAAATTAACCCTAAAGATGTAAGAATCGATTTTTTCTGTTCATCAGGTCCTGGAGGGCAGTCTGTTAACACAACGTATTCAGCTGTAAGATTAACTCACATACCTACAGGTTTAGTAGCTCAATGTCAAGATCAAAAATCGCAGCATAAAAACAAAGAAAAAGCATTTAAAGTATTACGTTCTCGTTTATATGATATGGAGTTGGCTAAGAAAAATGCCGAAGATGCTCTAAAAAGAGGGTCTATGGTGTCTTCAGGAGATAGAAGTGCTAAAATTAGAACTTATAATTACCCACAAGGTCGTGTAACAGATCATAGAATAGGATTAACATTATATGATTTGTCTAATATAGTGAATGGAGATATTCAAAAAATTATAGACGAATTAATGTTAGCTGAAAATACAGAAAAACTAAAAGAATTAGGAGACGGAATATAGTAGCTTTTTTCATTAAAAATAAAAACCTCAAAACTTAGTTTTGAGGTTTTTTTGGTTAAAAAATCAATTTCTTGATTTTTCATGTTAAACAATATGAAAAAATAAATATTAAACTTTTTTAATGAACAAGAAAAATAAATATTATAACAAAGATAGAGAGATAGTTACCTTAGTACAATAGCTTTTTATGGGGTTTATTTACACTCACTGTTTTCAGTGAGGTAACTCACTGAAAACAGTGAGATTCTAATCTTATAAATATCTAAATTACAAAAGCGATTAAAGTCTGGGTTTCTTTAATCGCTTTAGTGTTACAATATACTTAACTCGTAACTTTACAATATATTAAATATTAAAAGTTTACTTACATGTACAAATATATACCAGAAATGTGTTTGATGCAATACCCATTTATGGGGTTATTTTTTAATCACTGAAAACAGTTAGCTGTTTTTTTTTAATATTTGATTATTTTTTAACATAAAAAAAGCGGATGATGTAAAAAACAATCAACCGCTTTTGTGTTAAACAAATATATTAAGTAACCTAACAGCAACTATGAAATACCGTGGGAAAAAGATTACTTACACTACAAATTTAGAGCTTTACTAGTTTGTACACAATACCCATTTATAGGGTAATTTTTAACTCACTGTTTTCAGTGATGAATGTATAACTATAAAAGTACTATTATTCTCCAAATAAGTGTAATTCAGTAAATTCCTTATCAATAATTATAGATTGTTTTCCATCAGAATTTATTCTATCTAACGGAATAGTAACATTATCTATTTGTACAGACTTTATTTTAAAAGGTAAATCATGGAAAATAATCTCAAACTCTTTATAATTAGCATCATAATTACCCTCTTTATGTTGCTGTAAAATAAATTCTTTGTCTTTACCTGTTAGTTTAAAAGTACGTAAACTATATCTCCCTTTTTTATAATCATACCCATCATGCGCATCATCAAATAACTCAGAGTTTTCTTTACCTATTTTATAGTAAACATCTAACGTAACTTTATCTATATTTTTTTCTCCTACATATTGTTGTACTGGATATTTAGGTATTACAGCACCTTCTTTAATAAAAATAGGTAAGCTATCTATATCTGCATCTACCCACATTTCTTTACCACCTTCTACAACTTCGTCTGTCCAAAAATTATACCATCTACCTCTTGGTATATACATTCTTCTACCTTTAGCATTTGGTTCTAATATAGGACATACTAGAATTTTATCACCATAAATAAACTCATCACTTCTATAATGAGTAGATGTATCTTCTTGATCAAATAATACTAATGATTTTAAAATTGGAGTTCCTTTTTTAATGTGATTCCAAAAAGCAGTATATAAGTATGGTAAAAGTTGATATCTAAGCTCTACAAATTTACGCACGATATCTGTAATTTCCTCTCCAAATACCCATGGTTCTTGGTCTCCATGATCTCCAGAAGAATGAACTCTACAGAATGCGTGAAATACTCCTAACTGAATCCAACGAGCAAATAATTCTCCTTGTGGCTGTTCTGCAAATCCTCCAATATCACTACCTGCAAAAGAAAAACCAGACATAGCCATTCTTTGTGCTTGATTATTAGCTATTGCTAAATGTTCCCATGTAGCAACATTATCTCCCATCCAAGTAGATGTGTAACGTTGTGTTCCTGAATAGGCAGCCCTTGTAATAACAAACGGACGCTTTGGATATGCATATTTTTTTAAACCATGGTAGGTAGCACGTGCCATTTGCATTCCGTAAACATTGTGTGCTTTTCTATGAGAGCATGGGTTTCCGTCATAATCATGACGTACATCATTAGGAAAAGATTTGTTAGGAACATCCATAACAGCAGGCTCATTCATATCATTCCAAACACCTTTAACTCCTATATCTTCAATTAATTCTTGAAATAAACCTTGCCACCAATCTCTAACTTCAGGTTTTGTAAAGTCCGGAAAATAACATTCCCCTGGCCAAACCTTACCTTTCATGTAAGGACCATCTGCACGCTTACAGAAATAATCTTTATCTAAAGCTTCTTTAAAAACATCGTATTCTAAATCTATTTTAATACCCGGATCTATAATAACCACAGTTTTAAAACCATCATCTTCTAGTTCTTTAACCATTCTTTTAGGGTCTGGAAAATGATTTTTATCCCATGTAAAGCAACGGAAACCATCCATATAATCTATATCTAAATAAATAGCATCACATGGTATTTTTAAATCTCTAAAGGTTTTTGTAATTTCCTTTACATTACTTTCTGGGTAATAACTCCATTTACATTGATGAAAACCAAGCGCCCATAATGGAGGCAGTGCATGTGGTTTACCTGTTAAATCTGTATAATTAATTACTACATCTTCCATTTTTGGACCATAGATAAAGTAGTAATTCATTTCTCCACCTTGAGCCCAGAAACTAGAAACGTTTCTTCTTTCATGAGCAAAATCAAAATGTGTTTTAAACGTATTGTCAAAGAAAATTCCGTACGATTTGCCACCATGAACAGCTGTATAAAAAGGAATGGCTTTATAAATTGGGTCTGTGTTTTTACCAAAGGCATAAGAATCTGTAACCCAGTTTTCAAAACGTTTTCCTTTAATATTTACATCTACAGGTTTATCTCCTAAACCGTAATAACTTTCAGATTTTTGACAAACCTTACTCATTTTTACAATATCTCCTCCGTACTCATAACTTTCTTCCCAATGAAAACCTATTTCATCTTGATTAATTATTTGTAAATCTTTAGCATCATATAAACTAACCTGTAAATTAATTTTTTCTACTTTACAAATAAGTTTAGAGGTTGTTATTACATATTGATTTTCA
>CALHCK010000236.1 GCA_937936695.1 uncultured Polaribacter sp. | reverse complement strand
GTTTTTGGGGAATGGAAGATCTTTTTAGAATTCGTCCAGGTGTGGTAGATACCGAGGTAGGTTATCAAGGCGGGCAAAATGATAATCCAACTTATAGAAACCATCCAGGGCATGCAGAAGGTCTAGAAATCACTTATAACCCAAAAGAAACGTCTTTTAGAGATTTATTAGATTTTTTCTTTAGAATACACAATCCTACAACGATTGATAGACAAGGAAACGATATTGGTAGCAGTTACCGTTCTGCAATTTTTTATCAAAATGAAGAAGAAAAAACAATAGCCAAAGACATGATTTCTATTGTAAATAATTCGAAAAAATGGGATGGTAAAGTCGCTACAACTTTAGAGCCTTTTGCTCCGTTTTGGGCTGCAGAGCCAGAGCATCAAGATTATTTAGTAAGAAAACCTAATGGTTATACCTGTCATTTTTTGCGATTTGAAGAGCCGTTTGTGAGTGAATCAAAATAATTTTAAATTTTGTTGTGAATAAGCTAACAAAAATAGCATTTGGAGGTGGTTGCCATTGGTGTACAGAAGCTGTATTTCAATCTTTACTTGGTGTTGCTAAAGTTAAGCAAGGGTGGGTTTCTTCTACAGAAAAAAATAATACATTTTCTGAAGCCGTTATTGTGCTTTTTAATAATACAATAGATTTAAAAACTCTAATTCATATTCATTTATTAACTCATAAAAGCACTAGCAACCATTCTATGAGAACTAAATACCGTTCTGCTATTTATTATTTCTCTAAAGAGCAACAAGAACAATGTTTGTTAACAATTAATCTATTACAAGCAAGTTTTAAAAAACCAATAATTACGCAAGTACTACCCTATAAAAACTTTAAACCCTCCACTGATGATTTTCAGAATTACTACGCAAGTAATCCTGAAAAACCGTTTTGTAAAAATTATATTGAACCTAAATTAAAATTTCTGTTACAAAATTTTTCTAAACAAGTAAACCATAGTAAAGTTAACCATTTGTCACCGACTACTCATCCAAATCAACAAAAATGAACACACTTCAACTTAAAATAGAAAATAGAAAAGGCTTAAAATTACGTGCATATTTAGAGCTACCTGCCAATCAAAAACCAAATCATTTTGCCATTTTTGCACATTGTTTTTCTTGTAACAGTAACTTTAGCGCTGTAAGAAATATCAGTCGTTCTTTATCTAATCATGGTTTTGGTGTATTAAGATTTGATTTTACAGGTTTAGGAAGAAGCGAAGGCGAATTTGCTGAAAGTCATTTTTCTGCAAATGTAGAAGACTTATTAGATGTAAGTAATTACTTAGAAAAACATTACAAAGCTCCCTCTTTATTAGTGGGGCATTCTCTTGGTGGTGCCGCAGTAATTGTAGCTGGTTCTAAATTAAATAGCATAAAAGCTATAGCAACTATAGGTGCCCCAGCAACGGTAGGCCACGTTACTCATTTGTTTTCTCATGCAATTGAAGAAGTTGCCCAAAAAGGAGAAGTTGAAGTAAAAATTGGAGGTAGACCCTTTAAAATAAATGAAGAATTTGTAGCTAATTTTAGCAAAACCAATTTACCAAAAATAACCAAAGAATTAAGAAAACCTATTTTGGTAATGCATGCGCCTTTTGACAAGGTTGTGGGTATAGACAATGCTCATGAAATTTACCATAATGCAATGCACCCTAAAAGTTTTATAAGTTTAGATGATGCAGACCATTTACTAACAAAACCAACAGATAGTATTTATGTTGGTAATATGATTGGTACTTGGGTAGATAAATACTTTCCGCCAGAAGATAACAAAATGATTGCTACTGAAGGAGAACAATTAGTAGGCCATTTAAATATATTAGAAGATAATTTTACAACTTCTATACAAACCAAAAAACATTCTTTTATTGCTGATGAACCCGCTAGTATTGGCGGAGATGATTTCGGCCCTTCTCCTTACGATTATTTAAGTGCTAGTTTGGCTGCTTGTACTGTAATGACTTTAAAAATGTACGCGCAACGTAAACAATGGGATTTGCAAGAAGTATTTGTATACATTACCTATTCTAAAAAACATAGTGATGAATTAGACATTAACATAGAAACTACTAAACAAATAGATCATTTAAATAAAAAATTAAAGTTTATTGGTAATTTAGACGAAAAACAAAAGCAACGCTTAAAAGAAATAGCCTCTAAATGCCCCGTACATAAAACATTAATTACAACAACAATAATAGATACCGAAGTTATTTAAATGGTTCATGAATTAAAAGACATTATCTACACTGCTCTTTTTCATCAAAAAAAAGGGCTAAAAAATGTATTGGCTACCGTGGTACATTTAGACGGATCTTCTTACAGAAAACCTGGAGTAAGAATGTTAATTACTGAAGATTTAACTTCTTTTGGAGCAGTTAGTGGTGGATGTGTAGAAAAAGAAATAATACGTAGAAGTGTATCTGTTTTTTCTGACAATACTTCTAAAGTAATTACTTACGACGGTAGATATAGATTGGGCTGCGAAGGTATTTTATATATTTTAATAGAGCCTTTTTTTATTTCTGATGATTTTTTACAGGCTTTTACTCTTGCAACATCTAAAAGAGAAAACATACTTATTAAAAGTTTTTTTAAAAAAGAAGATGAAGCTCTAGGTAATTTTGGTTCTGAAGTATCTTTTAAAAACACAGCTACTTTTACTTTTTCATCAATAAAAAAAGAATTAAGTACTGAAAATATTTTTACTCAAAATTTACAACCTGCATTTCAGCTAATTATTATTGGCGGAGAGCACGATGCTGTAAAATTATGTAAAGCAGCCACTAATATTGGTTGGGATGTTCATGTTATTACGTCTGCTAAAGACAGTAAATTACTTACAGATTTCCCTGGCGCCACAAGTGTTACAGGCAACACTCCTGAAACTATAGATTTTTCTACAATAGATAAAAATACAGCCGTTGTAATTATGAATCATAGTTATGTTACAGACTTAAAATATGTTTTAAAACTATACCAATACAATCTAAAATATATTGGTATTTTAGGAGCTCCTAAAAGAAGAGAGCGTTTGTTTAACGAACTTTTAGAGCGATTACCTGATATTACAGATACTTTTTTAGACAGTATTTACACTCCTGCTGGCTTACATATTGGCGCCCAAACTCCTGACGAAATAGCGCTTTCTATTGTTGCAGAAATTTTAAGTGTTACTAGAAAAAAAGAACCTTTTTCTTTAAGAGAATTAAAAGGCAATATTAATGGTTAATTCTACAAAAAACATTGCTGTTTTAATATTAGCTGCAGGTACGTCTTCTAGAATGAAAGATATTAAGCAGCTTTTAAAAATAAACAACAAAACACTTTTAGAAAACACTATAACAACTGTAGAAAATGTATTTACAGAAAACATCTATTGCATTTTAGGTGCAAATGCAAAAAAAATACAACAAGCTACCAAAACTAAAACAACTACATTTCTTTTTAATAAACATTTTAAAAAAGGGTTAAGTACTTCTATTGTTTGTGGTATTCAACATTTAAAAAAACAACTACTACCTTTAGACGCTGTACTAGTTGTTTTAGCAGATCAACCTGAAGTTAATGAAGGTTATTTACAAGAATTAACAACTACATTTAAAAAGAACAAACACCAAATAATAGCCTCTGATTATCATAAAAACTCGGGGGTTCCTGCTATCTTTCCTAAAAAATATTTTGAAGAACTTCTTTTATTAGAAGGAGATAAAGGCGCTAAAAAATTCTTACAAAAACACCTTTCTAATACCATTACCATAAAAAGAAAACACCCTTTTAAAGATTTAGATACTCAAGAAGAATATCTATCTTATATAAAATCCATTTAAAATGGTACTTTTACAATTTAAAGGCAATTTATGACTTCATTTAAAATTTTCTTTTATACTATTTGTATAGTATTGTTAACAGGTTGTGCTAATTATACTGCCCAGTTTTCAAAGGATCAGAAAACAAATACACCTGTAAATGAATCTGGTATTGCCCATAGCTTTTATTTAATAGGAGACGCAGGAAATTCTTCTATGCAAACAACAGCACCTGCATTAAAATACTTAAAGCAACATTTACAAACAGCCTCTAAAAATGCTACTTTAGTTTTTTTAGGTGATAATGTGTATGCAACAGGAATTCCGGAAAAGGATTCTAAAAACTACCCTCTAGCAAAAAGAAGAATAGAAGCACAAACAGATGTTGCTAAAAACTTTAAAGGAAATACTATTTTTATTCCAGGAAATCATGATTGGTATAATGGTTTAGATGGATTGAAAAGAGAAGAAAAACTAGTAGAAAAAGCATTAGGTAAAGGTTCTTTTTTACCAGAAAATGGTTGCCCATTAGAAAAAGTAACTATTTCTGAAGACGTTGTTTTAATTATTATTGATACACATTGGTATGTAACAAATTGGAACAAACACCCCAACATAAATAACAATTGCGAAATAAAAACCAGAGATAAATTTTTAGAAGAACTAGAAGGACTTATTAAAAAAGCACGCGGAAAAACAACACTTATAGCTATGCACCACCCTATGTTTTCTAACGGTTCTCATGGAGGTAAATATTCTTTTAAAAGCCATTTAAATCCGCTACCTATATTAGGTTCTTTAAAAAATTTAATCCGTAAAACATCTGGTATTTCTAATACAGATCTTCAAAATAAAAAATACAATGCCCTTAAACGTCATATTGTAACTTTAGCTCAAGAAAATAAGAAAACTATTTTTGTGTCTGGTCATGATCATAATTTACAATACATTGTAAAAGACAATTTACCACAAATAGTTAGCGGTTCTGGTTCTAAAACAAAACAAACAAGATTATCTAAAGGTGTAAAATTCTCTTATGGTTCTCAGGGTTTTGCAAAACTTGATATTTATAAAAACGGCGCTTCTGAGGTAAGTTTTTATGCTGTTAAAAACAAGGGAGTTGTGTACAAAACTCAAATATTTCCTGCCTCTAAAAAAAACAAGTTTAATTCATTTCCTACACCTGCTTCACATAAAAAAGCATCTGTATATAGTAATGAAGAAATAACTAAAAGTAACTTACATCAATTTCTATGGGGACAACGATACAGGAAGTATTTTGGCACTAAAATAAATGCACCTACCGTACAATTAGATACACTTTTTGGTGGTTTAACTCCTGTTAGAAAAGGTGGTGGGCATCAATCTAAATCTCTACGATTAAAAGATAAACACGGACGAGAATATGTAATGCGTGCGTTACGTAAAAACGCTGTTCAATATTTACAAGCAGTGGCTTTTAAAGATCAATATATTGAAGGCCAATTTAACAATACTACCGCAGAAAATTTACTGCAAGATGTTTTTACAGGCTCTCACCCTTACGCACCTTTTGTAATCGGGCAATTATCAGACGCTATTGGAGTGTACCATACAAATCCGGTTTTATACTATGTACCTAAGCAAAAAACGTTAGCTAATTTTAATACAGATTTTGGAAACGAACTTTACATGATTGAAGAGCGCGCTGCTTCTGGCCATGGAGATAAAGCTAGTTTTGGTTTTGCTAATAAAGTAATTAGTACTGATGAATTACTTAAAAAGTTAAACAAAAATGAGAAGCATAAAGTTGATGAAAAAGCATATATAAGAGCTCGTTTGTTTGACATGTTAATAGGTGACTGGGATAGACATGAAGACCAATGGAGATGGGCTGTTTTTAAAGAAGATAATAAAACTGTTTACAGACCAATACCTAGAGATAGAGATCAAGCTTTTTCTATTATGGGAAACGGAGCTTTATTAAAAATAGCTACCAATGTTATTCCTGCTTTACGTTTAATGAAGCCTTACAGCAAAGATTTAAAGAGTACTAAATGGTTTAATTTAGAGCCTTATCCTTTAGATTTATTTTTAATAAAATCTTCTAAAAAAAGCGTTTGGGATACTCAAGTACAATTAATAACAACAAATATTACAGATGCTGTTATAAACAATGCTTTTAAAGATTTTCCTAAAGAAGTACATACCAATACCTTAATAGAAATAAAACATAGCTTACAAGGTAGAAGAAAAAATTTACAACATATTGCAGATGATTATTTTAAACACATTAATAAATTTCAAGTAATTAGAGGTACCAATAAAGATGATTGGTTTGATATTGTTAGACTTAAAAATGGACAAACAAAAATTACAGGTTACAGAATAAAGAAAGGAAAAAAAGCATCAAAATTTCATCAACATATTTACGATAAAAAACACACCAAAGAAATTTGGATATATGGTTTAGACGATAAAGATCATTTTAATGTAGAAGGTGAAGGTAACAACCTGATAAAAATAATTATAGTTGGAGGTCACAACAATGATGTTTACAATATTATTAATGGAAAAAAGATCAAAATTTATGATCAAAAATCTAAAAAAAATACATTTGTAACCAAAGCTGGAAAGGTAAAACTAACCGACAATTATAGTAACAACACTTATAATCATAAAAAATTAAAAATCAATACAAATTTAATTACCCCTATGATTGGTTTTAATCCAGATGATGGCACAAAAATTGGTTTTTCTAATATCTACACAAAATATGGTTTTGAAAGAAACCCACATACTTCTCAACACATTTTTAATGCAGCTTATTATTTTGCTACTAATGGGTACGAATTTAATTATAACGGAGAGTTTGCTAACATATTTAAAAACTTAAACTTAGGTATAGAAGCTACTTTTACAAGTCCTAATTTTGCTATTAATTACTTTGGTTTTGGTAATAACTCTATAAATACTGAAGCTAATAAAGAAGATGAAGACAGAAATTTTAATCGAGTAAAAATTAAAAAATTTATTACTGGTACTTCTTTAAACTGGAAAGGAGATTTAGGCGCAGAAATAAAACTAAAAGTAAACTACAATACAGTACAAATAGAAAATACACCTAATAGATTTGTAGCTAATAATTTCTCTGAAGACAATGCTATTTTCAGTAATCAAAAATTTATAAATACAGAAGCTAGTTACTTCTTTAAAAATGCCGACAATACACTATTTACTACTATGGGAATAGAAACAAAACTACAAATTGGTTATACTACCAATATAGAAAATGCTGATAATTTTGGTTATTTAATTCCTGCTATTGCTTTTAATCATAAAATAACTGAAAATGGTAAATTGGTACTTGCCAGTAAAATAAAAAGTCATTTTAATTTTGGTAAATCTTTTGAATTTTACCAAGCTGCTTCTATTGGCGGCAGCAATGGGTTAAGAGGTTTTAGAAACGAGCGTTTTACAGGTAAAAATGCTTTTTATCAAAGCACAGATGTTCGTTTAAATTTAAGAAAAATAAAAACAAGTTTAATGCCTTTAAGTATTGGTGTTTATACAGGTTTTGATTTTGGTAGAGTTTGGGGAAATCAAGAAAAATATACAATTAATACAATATCTACAGGAGACATAAAAACATCATATGGTGGAGGTTTCTTTTTTTCTATTGCTAACTTGTTAAATGCCAATATTGCTATTTTTAATAGTGAAGATGGTGCTAGACTTTTTGGCGGATTAGGATTTAATTTTTAACAAAATGAATGAATTTACACTAACTTTTGGCGCTTTATTTGGTACAACAGCTGTTATTTTAGGAGCTTTTGGAGCCCATTTACTAAAGAAAAAACTAACTACAGAGCAATTACAAAGTTTTGAAACAGGTGTTAAATATCAAATGTATCATGCAATTGTATTACTTATTTTAGGCTTTCATTTAAATTTAACAACAACTTTAGATGCATATTGCATATATGCATTTATTATTGGTACTATTTTGTTTTCATTTTCTATTTACGGCTTAGTTATATCGTCTGCTAATAATAAAAAAATGAAGTTTTTAGGACCAATTACTCCCTTAGGTGGCTTGTTTTTAATTATCGGGTGGGTGTTATTAATTTATAAATTTGCCTTTTAATTTAATTGCAATTCATATAAATTACCACCACTACCATGAGCTTTCTCATCAGTAATTAAAAGTGTATTCTGGTCTTTAAAGCAAATAGCTTCTTTTTGAGAACGATGTTTTAAAGGAATTTCTTTTACGGTACCTTTAAAAAAATCATCTTCTTTAAAGTCAGAGAAAATTAAAATGTTTTTTTGAGATAACAATGCTATTTTATTTCCTTTAGGAGAAATATCTGCAGAAGTAATCCAACATTCTAAATCTTTACAGTTATCATATTCTCCTAATAATTTGGCAACATAAGTACCTTCGTTTGCTGGTACTTTGTACAAAAATGTTTTGCCAAATTTATTTTTAACCCTACTTTTTGTAAATATGTATAAATTGTTTTTAAAGTAAAAAAAAGCTTCAGTATCAAAATACATGTTCTTTTTTTTAGGAGGATATTTTTGTTGATTTGGATACGAAAATTTTATTTTTTGTACTGTAGCCTTTTTAGTATCTAAGTCTTTTTTAGCTACTTTTAAAATAACTAAATTCTTTCTTTTATTTAAATTGTTTCCAAAATCTCCGATATAAATATTTCCTTTATCATCAATTGCTAAATCTTCCCAGTCGTTATTTTTGGCTTTAATATTTAAGGTTCTTTTTAATTTCCCTTTTTTAGAAAAAGCATACAATTCAGACGGATTTCCGCCATCATTTAGCATCCAAATAATTTCTGAATCTTTATTAATTTGTGTACCAGAAACTTCTTTTAGTTTTTTTGGTAATTCTGTAATTACCTTTAGTTGCCCAGAACTTAAATTACAATTTAGCAACAGCAAACTAAATAAAAACATCAATGTTTTATACATCATAGTTATATAAATATATTTCTTTTTCAATCACTTTAAATAGTAAGGCTAGTTTTACCAACTTCCAGAGGCGCCTCCTCCTCCAAAACTTCCGCCACCAAAACCTCCGCCAAAACCACCTCCAAAGCTTCCACCTCCAGAAGATGATCCGCCAAAGCCTCCTCCGAAACTTCCACCACCTCTACCGGCATTACTTAAAATAATGGTTTCTAAAATACTTCCTGCGCCAGAGCGTCTTCTATAACCTCTACCACCACCTCTATTATTTTTATCTCCTTTAGAAATAATAATAAAAAAGATAATAATGATAACAATAAACAAAATAATCCCAGGATCAAAACCTTGTTTTTCTTTCTTTCTAGTGCCTTTAAACTCTCCATTTAAAGTCTTAAAAATATAGTCTGTGCCTTTATTTATACCTGTATAATAATCTCCTTTTTTAAATTCAGGAATAACTATTCGGTCAATAATACGTTTGGTCTGAAAATCGGTTAATAAATGTTCCACTCCATACCCTGTACTTATTGCAATTTTTCTATCAGCTTTAGCTAATAATATTAAAATACCATTATCTTCTTTGGCTTGACCTATACCCCAATTAGATAACCAATTTGCAGCAAGGTAATTTATGTTTTCACCTTCGGTAGATGAAATAATAGCCACTACAATTTGAGTAGATGTACTATCTGAATAACGAACTAATTTATGCTCTAAATTCTTTTTTTGAGAAGGTGTAAACAGTTTTTCATAATCATAAACACCTTTTTGTTCTTTTATTTTTTTAGGCTTTTCAGGTATTTTATATCCCTGAGAAAAAAGAGTTATTGAAAATAAAAAAAATGCTAAAACACACCCTTTTTTAAACATTTCTAAAAAATAATTATTCCTTTTTTTATTTAAAATCATCCTTTAGAAATCTCATTAGAAAGTTCGTTTTCGTCATCTATTTGCCAAGGAAAATGTGCTTTTAACTCTTCTCCTGCTTTTAAAATTCCGTTTACAATACCTTGTTTAAAATTGCCACTTTTAAAATGACTTTGAATTGTATCTTTTGTAGAATCCCAAAAATTTTCAGAAACCTTTTTATCAATTCCTTCATCACCATAAATAACAAATCGTTTGTCTGTTACAGCAACATATAACAAAACACCATTTCTGTCTTTTGTTTCATTCATTTTTAACAAATAAAATACTTCTAACGCACGTTGGTAATGCTCTTTATCTGAAGAGGCTTCTATATGTACACGTATTTCGCCAGAAGTATTTGTTTCTGCTGTCTTTATAGCAGAAACTATTTCTTGTTCTTCTTGTTGGGTAAGAAAGGCTTCTACTTTAGACATTGTTATATTTTTTAATTAAAATCAAATTCTACATTTGGTGCATTCTCAGAACCTGGGTTAGATTTATACCTGTTCATTGCATTAAAATTAAAAATACCTGCTAAAAACGAGTTTGGAAACACTCTAATATGCTTGTTATACACATTTACACCTTCGTTAAAACGGTCTCTTGCTACATTAATTCTATTTTCAGTACCCTCTAATTGGCTTTGTAATTCTAAAAAGTTTTTGTTTGCTTTTAAGTCTGGATAACGCTCTACAGATACTAACAACTTAGACAAAGCTCCTGTTAACCCAGATTGCGCTTTTTGAAACTGAGCCATATTTTCTGGAGTTAAATCTCCTGCATTTATATTTACAGAAGTTGCTTTTGCTCTTGCGTTAATAACTTCTGTTAGGGTAGATTTTTCAAAATCTGCAGCACCTTTAACTGTTTTAACTAAATTACCTATTAAATCGTTTCTTCTTTGGTAAGCACTTTCTACATTAGACCACGTTGTTTTTGCATCTTCTTGTAAAACTACTGCCTGATTGTTAAAACCTACAGCCCATTTATAAATACCTACAACAAGTACTCCAATTACCAATACTGGTATTAACCATTTTTTCATAATTTTTATTTTTAAATTTTAGTTGATTTTTTTAATGTACTACTTTTAATCACAGCTACAGTTTTAAGACACTTTTTTTAATAAAATGTTACAGCTGATTTTTAATTTTTACCAATTCGGCTTTTACCGCCTCTAACCTTGTAATAATTTCATGGCTACTAAATGTACCTTCTGGGTTCTTTTTAAGTTTTTGTTTAGCACCCTCTAAAGTAAACCCTCGTTCTTTTACTAAATTAAAAATTAATTTAAAATTTTTAATATCATCTTTTGTAAATAAACGATTGCCTTTTGCATTTTTTTTAGGTTTAATAATGTCAAACTCTTTTTCCCAAAAACGAATTAAAGATGCATTTACATTAAAAGCTTTTGCTACCTCTCCTATTTTGTAATAGGTTTTTTCGGGTAAATCTACATGCATATAATATTTATTTTAGTCGTAAGATTGCCCTTCTTCTTCAGCCGCTTTTTGCATTGCAGAAAACTCTTCAGGAGTTAAATCTCCATAATAAAAGTTAATAGGGTTTACAGCTCTATTATTTTTGTGTACCTCGTAATGTAAGTGAGAAGAAACAGATCTTCCGGTATTACCAACATAACCAATTAAATCGCCACGTTTTACTCTTTGCCCTTTTCTTGCCTTAATTTTATCCATGTGCGCATAAATGGTTTTGTAACCATAACCATGATCTATATACACCACTTTACCAAAAGTTGCACTTCTTTGCGCTCTAATAACCTTACCATTACCAGATGCATAAATAGGTGTTCCTTTAGGAGCCGTAAAATCCATTCCTTTATGAAACTTTCTAATTTTTAAAATAGGATGCATTCTCCATTTAAAACCAGAAGCCATTCTTGTTAAATCTTCTAATTTAACAGGTAAAATAGCAGGTATAGATGCTAGCATTTTTTCTTTTTCTTTGGCCAACTGTACAATTTCATCTAAAGATTTAGATTGTACTACCAATTGCTTAGAAAGTACATCCACATTTTTAGTTAATTTTTTAATCATTGTAGAATTATCAAAACCTTCTAAATGCTTATACCTATTTACACCACCAAAACCGGCTTTTCTTTGTTCGTCTGGTATTGGGTTTGCCTCAAAATAAGTTCTATAGATGTTGTTGTCTCTTTCTTGTAATTGATGCAAAATACTAGAACTCTCTTCCATTCGTTTAGACAGCAGTTTGTAATGTAATTTTAAATTTTCTAGTTCTCTTCTTTGAGACCTTTCATTAGGAGACATAATAAACTGACTAAGCAATATAAAGCCAATAAAAGCAGTTAAAAGTATTCCTAAAAGCCACAAAATGCTAACTTTATACAAATCTCCTTTTCTAACAGCAATTTTTCTGTAGGAAAGTGTATCTGCATCGTAATAATATTTTACTTTCGCCATAATGCTAAATATACTATTTTTGTGCTTTTAAAAAAGAGTTTTTTTATTTAAAACTTATTTTTTAGAGATAAACAAATTTACAAAATGTTTTACAACTGTCTTTTTTTAGATGTTGTATTTAAAAATAAATTAACACAATCCAACATTATTTGGAAACCTTTTTCTTATGAAATCTCAAGATATTCGCGCTACTTTCTTAAATTTTTTTAAAGACAAACAACACTTAATTGTACCATCTGCACCAATGGTTACAAAAGATGATCCAACATTAATGTTTGTAAATTCTGGAATGGCACCTTTTAAAGAGTATTTTTTAGGAAACGGTACTCCAAAAAATAATAGAATTGCAGATACTCAAAAATGCTTGCGTGTTTCTGGAAAACATAACGATTTAGAAGAAGTTGGTTACGATACTTACCACCATACATTATTTGAAATGTTAGGTAACTGGTCTTTTGGAGATTACTTTAAAAAAGAAGCCATTGCTTGGGCATGGGAACTACTTACAGAAGTTTATAAAATAGACAAAGACATTTTATATGTTACCGTTTTTGAAGGTTCTAATGATGATGATAACCTAGAAATGGATACAGAGGCATATGACTTATGGAAACAATACATTGCTGAAGACCGTATTTTAAAAGGAAATAAAAAAGATAACTTTTGGGAAATGGGAGAACAAGGACCTTGCGGACCTTGCTCTGAAATTCATGTAGATATTAGGTCTGCAGAAGAAAAAGCAAAAGTAGATGGTAAATCTTTAGTAAACGAAGATCATCCGCAGGTTGTAGAAATCTGGAACCTTGTATTTATGCAGTATAATAGAAGAGCCAACGGATCTTTAGAAAACTTACCAAACAAGCATATAGATACTGGTATGGGCTTTGAGCGTTTGTGTATGGTTTTACAAGGTGTTCAGTCTAATTACGATACTGATGTTTTTACACCTATTATAAAAGAAGTAGAAAATATTACAAATACTCAATACGGTACTAACCAAAAACAAGACATTGCTACACGTGTAATAGCAGATCATGTAAGAGCAGTTGCTTTTTCTATTGCAGATGGTCAATTACCATCTAACACAGGTGCTGGTTATGTAATTAGACGAATTTTAAGAAGAGCAGTACGTTACGGATTTACTTTTTTAAATAAAAAAGAACCTTTCTTATACAAGTTAGTAGCAGTATTAAGCAATAAAATGGGAGCAGCTTTCCCTGAACTTAATGCTCAAAAACAATTAATAGAAAATGTAATTAAAGAAGAAGAAACTTCTTTTTTAAGAACTTTAGATAAAGGGTTGATTTTATTAGATGTAATAATAGATGAAGCTACAACTAAAGAAATTTCTGGTAGTAAAGTATTTGAATTGTACGATACTTTTGGTTTTCCGGTAGATTTAACAGCTTTAATTCTTTCTGAAAAAGGATTTACTTTAGATGAAAAAGGATTTGAAGCAGAATTATTAAAACAAAAAAACAGGTCTAGATCTGCTAGCGAAAGTGCTACTGATGATTGGACTATTTTAGGTGATGACACTCAGGCAGAATTTGTTGGTTACGATACTTTAGAAGCTTCTGTTAACATTTCTAAATACAGAAAAACTACCTCTAAAAAAGACGGAGAAATGTATCAATTAGCATTTAATATAACTCCTTTTTATCCTGAAGGAGGAGGACAAGTTGGTGATAATGGCTCTATTGAAGATACAGACGGAAACGTAACCTACATTGTTGATACTAAAAAAGAAAACAATGTAATTATACACTTTACCAAAAAGTTACCTAAAAACTTAAACAGTACTTTTAAAGCGGTTGTAGATAAAAATAAAAGAAGTAAAACAGCATGTAACCACACAGCAACTCACCTACTTCACCAAGCGCTTAGAGAAATTTTAGGTACACATGTAGCACAAAAAGGTTCTGCGGTAAATGCCAAATATTTACGTTTCGATTTTTCTCATTTTTCTAAACTTACAGCAGAAGAACTTACTAAAGTAGAAGATTTTGTGAACTCTAAAATTGCAAATAACATTGCTTTAAACGAAAGAAGAAACATACCTATGCAACAAGCAATAGACGAAGGTGCTATGGCTTTGTTTGGAGAAAAATATGGTGATAACGTAAGAGCTATAAAATTTGGAGATTCTATAGAACTTTGTGGAGGAACACACGTAAAAAACACTGCCAACATTTGGCATTTTAAAATAAAATCTGAAGGAGCAGTTGCTGCTGGTATTAGAAGAATAGAAGCTATAACAAGCGATGCTGTTAAAGATTATTATACAACTAATAATAATACTTTATTAACGGTTAAAGATATTTTAAACAACACCAAAGACCCTATTAAAGCGGTTAAAACTTTACAAGAAGAAAATACTGCTTTAAAAAAGCAAATAGAACAATTATTAAAAGATAAGGCTCAGAACTTAACAGGAGAACTTAAAAATCAGTTACAAGAAATAAACGGTGTTCAATTTTTAGCTACCAAAGTAGATTTAGATGCTAATGGTATTAAAAACTTAGCATTTGCTTTAGGTAAAGAATTTAATAATTTATTTATTCTTTTTGCCACTGCTCCAACAAAAGAAAAAGCAATGCTTACTTGTTATATTTCTAAAGAATTAGCAAATGAACGTGGTTACGATGCTGGTAAAGTAGTAAGAGAACTTGGTAAACTAATTCACGGTGGTGGTGGTGGACAAAATTTCTTTGCTACCGCAGGAGGTAAAAACCCTGGTGGAATTCCTAAAGTGTTAGAAAAAGCAAAAGATTATTTAAGTTAAGATTAAACCTTTTACAATAAAGAAGGTCTAAATAAGGTAGCTATCAGCTATTCTGATTTGTATTTATTTTTAATTGATTAAATTTATACAAATCAAAATATTAGTTTTTTATCATTTATAAACAAAACTATGCCTTATTTAGACACTTTTTCTGGAAATTGGACTTCTACAGAAGCAAGACATTTACTTAGAAGAACTTCTTTTGGAGTTACACAAGACCTTGTTGACGCTTCGGTTTCTTTAGGTTTATTAGAAACCATAAACACACTTTTTAGAGACAATCCGTTACCAGAACCTCCATTAAAATATCAACTTGACGGTAATGGCACCAATGAAATTAATGACCCTGGGGCTAGTTTTGGTGAAACTTGGGTAAATGCTCCTGCTTACGTAAACTTACCTACCACTCAAGAAAGAAATAGAGTTTTTAACGCTAGACATAGATCTTTATATGCTTGGTCTTTTTTGCAAATGGAAAATGCAGAAATGTCTATTAGAGAAAAACTAACCTTATTTTGGCATAATCATTTTGTAGCAGAAAATACAAATCCTCACAGAGAGTATTTGTACATGAATCTTTTACGAACCCATGCTTTAAAAAATTTTAAAGAATTAGTAAAACTTGTTACTGTAGACACCAATATGCTACTGTATTTAAGTGGTGCTCAAAACACAAACGTAGCACCTAATGAAAACTATGCCAGAGAGCTTTTAGAATTATTTACTATTGGTAAAGGAAATTCTTTTGGTAATGGCGATTTTACAAATTATACAGAAGATGATATTGTTGAAGTTGCAAAAATACTTACAGGTTGGAGGGTAAGAGGATTACAAAACGATGACCCCACCACTTCTTTTTTCTCCAATTTTAGACATGTAAAAGGCAATAAAACCTTATCTCATAGATTTAACAATACCGTAATTGAAGAAAACGGAGCTAATGAATATATAGACTTAATAGATGTTATTTTTGAACAAGATGAATGCTCTAGATTTATTACTAGAAAATTTTATCGTTGGTTTGTAAAAGAAGAAATTACAGAAGATGTAGAAACAAATATAATAGCACCTTTAGCAAGAATTATTAGAGAAAATGATTATGAAATTGCACCTGCATTAAGAGTGTTACTAGCGTCTGATCATTTTTTTGAAAACACCTTTTGCATGGTTAAAAGCCCTATAGATTTAATGTTTTCGGTAACAAAATCGTTACTTCTTACGGCACCTAAAATATCAACTACCTTAGAATACGGATTTTCATTAGTACTGTATTTAGCATCTTCAGATTTAACACAATCAATTTTTCATCATCCAGATGTTGCTGGTTGGAAAGCATATTATCAAGAGCCTTTATTTTATAAAACTTGGGTAAATAGTTTTTTACTTCCTAAACGATTAGATTATTGTAGAATATTGGTTACTGGAGGAGATTTATTAATAGACAATAAAAAATATACAGTTCCGCCTTTAGTGCCTGTTTTGTTAATTGCTTCTAAGATTGAAGGTGCAGACGACCCTAATATATTAATAACAGAATTATCTAATCAATTATTTAATTACCCTATTGCACAAAATCAACTAGATAGTTTAAAAGACATTTTAATTCCTGGGTTACCAGATTTTGAATGGACAGTAGAATATAGCAGTTATTTAGCAGACCCAACTAATAACGACATGCGAACTGCTGTAGATAATAAATTACGTGGTTTAATAGCCGTTATGGTACAAATGTCTGAATTTCAAATTATGTAATTATGAAAAAAACGAAAAAACTAAGTAGAAGAGATTTTATAAAGCTAAGTAGTATTGCATCTGCATCGTTACCAATTACATTAAGTGGCTTTCCTTTATTTGCTAGCGAAAAACCAAAAGAATATCAATTTTCGGAAGAAAACGAAAACATATTGGTACTTATACAATTACAAGGTGGTAATGATGGTTTAAATACAGTTTTTAACCTTAACCAATACCGCAACTTACAAAGTGTACGTTCTAACATTGTTATTCCTGAAAATAATTTATTAAGTTTAGATGATACTAATGCGTTACATCCTAGTTTATCAGGATTAAAAAATATTTGGGATAAAGAAAAACTCGCTATTGTACAAAATGTAGGATATCCAGATCAAAACAGATCACATTTTAGGTCTACAGATATCTGGAATTCAGCATCAGGCTCTGATGAATATATTTCTTCTGGTTGGTTGGGGCGTTTTTTTAATGAAAATCATTCTGATTTCCCTGAAAATTATCCTAACGAAAATAATATAGATCCTTTTGCCATTACTCTAGGAAAAGTAGTTTCAGAAACTTGTCAAGGACCTAACGCCAACTTTTCTATGTCGGTTAGCAACCCTAACAAACCTGGTACTGCACTCGTTTCTAATACAGGCGAAATACCTGCTAATTGCTACGGAGATACTTTAAATTTTATAAACAACACCATTTCTCAAACAAACTCGTATGCAGAAGTAGTAGAAGCAGCTTCTAAATCAGGTAGAAACTTATCTGAAAAATATCCTCAGACTAACAACAACAAACTAGCAGGTAAATTAAAAAATGTGGCGCGCCTAATTTCTGGTGGATT
Organism: uncultured Polaribacter sp.; assembly: GCA_937936695.1. Classification (GTDB taxonomy): domain Bacteria; phylum Bacteroidota; class Bacteroidia; order Flavobacteriales; family Flavobacteriaceae; genus Polaribacter. The sequence continues at coordinate 3,355 of CALHCK010000236.1, read as the reverse complement.
AAAAACAAAAGTATACATTGTACAATTAGGTGGTTTTGACAACCATGACAACCAAGTTATTGAAGGAAATGTTACCCAAGGAAAACATAGTGATTTATTAAAAGAATTATCTGAAGCTATTGACGCTTTTCAGGATGATTTAGAATTACTAAATATTGATAGAAAAGTAGTAGGTATGACCTATTCTGAATTTGGAAGAAGAATTAGATCTAATGCTGGTTTAGGTACAGACCATGGTACTGCTGCCCCACTATTTTTATTTGGAAACTGTGTACAAAACAATATTTTAGGTGATGCTCCAGAAATTGATACCGAAGTAGATAATAAAGAAGGGGTGCCAATGCAGTACGATTTTAGAAACTTGTATAGCACAGTACTTACAGATTGGTTAGGAGCTACAAAACAAGAAGCCAACACCGTATTATTTGATGAATTTGATGCATTACCTGTTTTTAAGCAAGGTTGTTCTGCCTCTTTATCTGTAGATAATTTTATAGAAGACAACTTAAATATAGAGGTGTACCCGAATCCGACAGCAAATATTATTAATATTACATTTTGGGGGAATAATAAAAAAACTACCATTAATTTATACAATACAATTGGTGGTATTGTTAAATATATTACTGCAAAAAAATACAGTGCTGCACAACACACAATACAGGTTGATTTAAAAAATTTACCAAATGGAAATTACTTTGTACATTACCAATCTAAAGGAGTTTCTAAAACAAAAAAAATATTAAAATACTAAATGAACTTACAAACTAAGTTAATTTTAAAAAACAACAGTAAAAACCTAATAAACTACAATTCTAAAATTGTTTTATTAGGTTCTTGTTTTTCAGATAATATTGGTAAAAAACTTTCGTATTTTAAATTTCAGACGGCACAAAATCCTTTTGGTATTCATTTTCATGCAAAAGCTATTGAAAAATTAATTATTAACGCTGTTAATGATAAAACATATACTGCAGAAGATGTATTTTTTAACAACGAGCGTTGGCATTGTTTTGACGCACATTCTAATTTAAGTAATCCTGATAAAACAACTATTTTAAACAACTTAAACACAGCAGTTGCATCAACAAAAAAACAATTAACAACAGCTTCTCATGTTATTATTACGTTGGGTACTTCTTGGGTATATCGTTTTATAGAAACAGATACTATTGTTGCAAATTGTCACAAAGTACCTCAAAAAAATTTTTTAAAAGAAATTGTTTCCATAGATACTATTTCTGAAAGTTTAGATGCTATTGTAGCACTTATAAAGTCTATAAATCCAAAAGCAACTTTTTTATTTACAGTTTCTCCGGTTAGGCATATAAAAGATGGTTTTGTAGAAAATATGCAAAGTAAAGCGCATTTAATTGCTGCTATCCATAAAACTGTTAATCCTAGAAAAAATATTCATTACTTTCCTTCTTACGAAATTATGATGGATGAATTAAGAGATTATCGTTTTTATGCAGAAGACATGATTCATCCTAATAAAATAGCTATACAATACATTTGGGAGAAATTTACAGATACATGGTTTGTAGAAAACACAAAACAAACAATGAAAAAAGTAGATATTATTCAAAAAGGATTATCTCATAAACCGTTTAACGAGCACTCTAATGAGCATCAATTATTTTTAGAAAAACTAGCGAAAAGAAAAGAGTTATTATTACAACAATTTCCTTTTATGAGTTTTTAAAACTTATGCATAATTTTCTACCACAAAATCTCCCCAATTAGCAATAGATTTAATTAACGGAATTAAAGTTTTTCCAAAATCAGTTAAAGAATATTCTACTTTTAGTGGAGGTTTACTGGTATAAACTTTTCTTTTTACAATTCCGTCTTCTTCTAATTTTTTAAGTTGCAAACTCAATGTACGTTCTGTTACCATTGGCATTTCTTTTCGCAACTCATTATAACGTAAAGGTTTTTCTATTAAATGAAATAAAATAACCGTTTTCCATTTACCACCTATAACACCCATTGTTAAACTTGCACAACAGGGATATTCTTTTCCTTTAAAATTATACATAAATTATACTATCATTTAAAACCGTTATTGCAAAGATAACTTACTATACTTACATTTGCAACTATAAAAAATATAGTAAATAAATTTAGCATATGAATACACCAAAATTTTCAAAAGAAGAGATTATTAATGCATTTCAATTTAGACATGCTTGTAAAGAATTTGACACTACCAAAAAACTGTCTGAAGAAGACATTAATTTTATTTTAGAAACCGCCAATTTATCTCCAAGTTCTTTTGGTTTTGAACCTTGGCATTTTGTTGTGGTTCAAGATAAAGAACTACGCGAATTATTAAAACCTGTTGCCTGGGGTGCTCCTTTAAAACTAGATACTGCAAGTCATTTTATTTTAGGCTTATCTATGAAAGCACCAATGACAAAATGGGATTCTGATTATATATTAGATATGATGCAAAATGTAAAACAATTTCCTGAAGATGTTATTGCAATGTATTCTAAATTTTACAGAGAATTTCAAGAACGAGATTTTGATTTAGATACTGACAAAAAGCTTTTTGATTGGGCATCTAAACAAACCTATATTGCACTAGGTAATATGATGACAGGAGCTGCATTACAAGGAATTGATAGTTGTCCTATAGAAGGGTTTCATCAAGAGAACGCAGAAGCATTGTTAAAAGAAAAATTTGGTGTTGATACAGACAAATATGGCTTGTCTTATATGGTTGCTTTTGGTTACAGAAAAGAAGAACCTGCTCACCTTAAAGTTAGAAGAAATATTGAAGATATAGTAACTTGGAAAAAGTAATTTTCATAAAAAAAGGTAAAGACTCAAAATTTTGAATCTTTACCTTTTTTAAAATCTTTATCATTTAAAACTGTAAAAACAATTTAAACGTGCTGATCTACGTTTTGCCATGGTCCACCATTAATTGTATCTACTCCATTCTGATTTAAAAAATTAGTAGCCTGCCCACTTCTTGCTCCACTTCTACAAACAGCAATTACAGGTTTTCCCCAAGACTTTATTTCTTCAATTTCTGTAGGAATTGTATTTAACACAATATGCTTAGACCCTCCTACATGTCCTTCGTCCCACTCTTCTTGTGTTCTTACATCTAAAATTATTGCTCCTTTATTTAAATAATCTTTAATTTCTAAAGTTGCTTCTTTTTCGCTAAATGTACCGTATAAACTCATTTTTTTTATGTTTAATTGCTACCTAAAATGTATTTATTATTTATTGTAGCTAGTTTTTAATTTATTACTTAGTAGTACAATTCTTGTACCACATTGTACAACAAAAATAATTTATATTTTTTAAACTTGGTATTCTCTTCTAAATTGTTTTA
>CALHCK010000235.1 GCA_937936695.1 uncultured Polaribacter sp. | reverse complement strand
GCATTAACAGCATTTCTTTCAGCAGCACCTCTTACTACAGCGTTTCTAGAGTTAATATCTTTTAAATATCTACGTCTGTTTAAAACAGTTTCTACATATCCGTTTTCTCTAGCAAAATCTACTTGCCCAGACATGTAGGCTTTTAATTTAGGGTAGGTTTCGTAATAAGTATCTATTAATTCTTTGGCTTCACTTCTAGATAAGTTTGTTTGATTACTTAAACCAAAAGCAGAGACTCCGTAAATAATACCAAAATTTACTGTTTTAGCATTGCTTCTCTGTTCTCTTGTAACTTCGTTTAAAGGAACATTAAAAACTTTAGCAGCAGTAGAAGCATGAATATCTTCTCCGTTTTTAAAAGCATTCATCATTGTTTCTTCTTTACTTAACGCAGCTATAATTCTAAGTTCTATTTGGCTATAATCGGCAGCTAATAAAACATGATTTTCGTCTTTAGGAATAAAAGCTTTTCTAACCTCTCTACCACGTTCTGTTCTAATAGGAATGTTTTGTAAATTAGGATTGTTAGAACTCAATCTACCAGTAGCAGCTACAGCTTGCATGTACTCTGTATGTACTCGTTTTGTTTTGGTATTTATTTCATTAGGTAAAGCGTCTACATACGTACTTTGTAATTTTTTGTACTGTCTGTATTCTTGAATATCTCTAATAATTTGATGATCTTTTGCTAAAAACGATAATACATCTTCTGCTGTAGAATATTGTCCTGTTTTGGTTTTCTTAGGTTTGTCTACCAATTTCATATTCTCAAACAAAACAATTCCTAGTTGTTTTGGAGAGGCAATGTTAAATTCTTCTCCAGCCTGTTCGTAAATACCTTTTTCTAATCTGCTTATATCGTCAGATAAAGCAACAGATAATTCACTTAAAAAATCAACATTTAAATTAATACCTTCAATTTCCATGGCTGTTAAAACAGAAACTAACGGCAACTCTATAGTGTTAAATAACTCTGTTACATTTCCGTTAGCTAGTTCTTTGGTAAAATGTTCTTTTAGTTGATAGGTAATATCTGCATCTTCTACGGCATATTCTGTTTGGTCTTTTATAGGTACCACACGCATAGAAAGTTGATTTTTACCTTTTTTACCAATTAAATCTACAATAGGTACGGGTTGGTAATTTAAATAAGTTTCTGCTAATACATCCATATTATGGCGCATATCAGGGTTGATTAAGTAATGAGCAATCATGGTGTCAAAGAGTTTACCTTTTACAGAAATATTGTAATTAGATAACACTTTTATGTCGTACTTTAAATTATGTCCGATTTTTTCAATATTATTAGTTTCAAAAAAAGGTCTAAACTCTTCTAAAATAGCTTGTGTTTCCTCTTGGTTTTCTGGAAACGAAACATAATATCCTTTTCCTGCTTCATAAGAAAAAGCAATTCCTATTAACTCAACTTCTAACGCTTTTAACCCTGTTGTTTCAGTATCAAAACAAACAGAATTTTGTTGCATTAATTTTTTTAGCAATAACTTTCTAGAAAGCGGTGTGTTTATATGTTGATAAAAATGATTGGTATTTTGTATTGTTTTTACACCAGAAGCAGTTTCTGCTTCGGTTAAAGCACCAGTTCCTGGGGTTGCAAACAAATCAAATTGGTCTGGTGTTTTAGAAACCGTTTTTTTAGAGCTACCGACTTTTGCATCTGTAACAGTTGTATTTGTTGCTGTATCTGTGTTAAAAGTACGTAAAAAGTTAGTTAGTAAATTTCTAAATTCTAAATCGTTAAAAATTTCAGAAACCTTTTCTTTATCAGGTGGGTCTAGTGTAAAATCTTTAGCATCAAAAGTAACAGGAACATCTAACATTATAGTGGCTAGTTTTTTAGAAAGTAGCCCTAGATCTTTGTTAGCTTCTATTTTTTCCTTCATCTTACCTTTTAAAAGATGAGTGTTTTCTAACAATCCTTCCATAGAACCGTAGGCGGCTAAAAACTTTTTGGCTGTTTTTTCTCCAACTCCAGGTAGTCCAGGAATGTTGTCTGCAGAATCCCCCATCATCCCCAAATAATCAATTACTTGTTCAGGCTTTTCTACTCCAAATTTTTCTAAAACTTCTTGCACACCCCAAATATCATACCCACCCCCAAAACGAGGTTTATACATAAAAATATTTTCAGAAACTAGTTGGGCAAAATCCTTATCTGGTGTAACCATGTAGGTTTTGTAACCTTCTTTTTCTGCTTGTTTGGCAAGTGTACCAATTACGTCATCTGCTTCAAATCCTTTTTTTACCATAATAGGTATGTGCATTGCGCGTAAAATTTCTTCAATATAAGGCACTGCAACTTTAATAGCTTCAGGAGTTTCATCTCTATTTGCTTTGTAAGCTTCAAACATTTCTACCCTGTCTACACTCCCGCCTTTGTCAAAACAAACCGCTAATTTATCGGGTCTTTCTCTTTTAATAACATCCAATAAAGAATTCATAAATCCCATAATTGCAGAGGTGTCTAAACCTTTAGAATTAATTCTAGGGTTTTTTATAAAGGCATAATATCCGCGAAAAATTAATGCATAAGCATCAACTAAAAAAAGTCTTTTTTGATCTGACAT
>CALHCK010000234.1 GCA_937936695.1 uncultured Polaribacter sp. | reverse complement strand
CAAAGCATCATCTGCTCCAAAAGTAGGTGCAGTATGTACAATACCTGTACCATCTTCTGTAGTAACAAAATCACCAGATATTACTCTAAACGCATCTTGCGGATTGTCGTTTGGCAACACGTAATCTAATAATTGTTCGTATTTTATACCTACTAAATCTTTACCTACAAACTCTTTAACAACGTGGTATGGTATTTTTTTATCTCCTGCATTATACGCAGTTAATTCAGAAGCATTTTCTACTTGTACATTATTTTTACCAGCAAACTGCTTACCTACTAAGTTTTTAGCTAAAATTACTTTTATAGGCTCAAATGTATATTGATTAAATGTTTCTACTAAAACATATGTTATTTTTGGGCCTACAGTTAATGCAGTGTTACTTGGTAATGTCCAAGGTGTAGTTGTCCAGGCAATAAAATGTACGGTACCTTCATTTTGTAAAAAATCTGGCAATGTACTTTCTACAGCTTTAAACTGCGCTACAATTGTAGTGTCTGTTACATCTTGATAAGTTCCTGGTTGGTTTAACTCATGAGAACTTAAACCTGTACCCGCTTTTGGCGAATATGGCTGAATAGTGTATCCTTTATAAATTAATTTTTTGCTATAAATCTGTTTTAACAACCACCAAACAGACTCCATATATTTAGGTTCATAGGTAATATACGGATCTTCCATATCTACCCAATATCCCATTTTATTGGTTAAATCATTCCAAATATCTGTGTAACGCATTACTGCTTTTCTACAAGCCGCATTATACTCTTCTACAGAAATTTTTTTACCAATATCTTCTTTTGTAATTCCTAATTCTTTTTCTACCCCTAATTCTATAGGTAACCCATGTGTATCCCATCCTGCTTTACGCTTTACTTGGTACCCTTTCATGGTTTTGTAGCGCGGAAAAATATCTTTGATAGCTCTTGCTAAAACATGGTGTACACCTGGTAAACCATTTGCTGAAGGTGGACCTTCGAAAAACACAAAAGGTTTTGCATTTTCTCTAGAAGTAACACTTTTTTCGAAGATGTTATTTTCTTGCCAATAATTTAGAATTTCTTCTGCAACTTTAGGTAAGTCAAGTCCTTTATATTCAGGAAATTTCGCTTTCATTTTCTGTCTTTTCTAATAAGATTGCGAAATTAAGGTTTTTCTAGTAATTATTAAATAATACTAATACATTTATAAGTTAGTACCTAAAACTATTTAAAACATTGCAGTTGTGCACATTAAAAACGTTCTTTTTTTAACAAGAATGATAATTTTAAAAAGCTATACTGAAAAACACGTGTAAACAATTTGTTGTATTTAAAGTTAAACAGACTTGCTATTAAATCATCAATACTAAAATTTTTATGAAAAAACTGTATTCTATTTTCTACCTGATTGTCGGTATATCTGCTATACATTCTTCTTCCAGAAAACTCACTTAATTTCCATTTTAAAAGTTTTTTCTGCCTCCACTTTTTTCTGTATTCAGCAAAATTAGCATTTCCTGTATTTAAATACTCACTCATGTAGTTAGATGCTAATTCTGCACTTTGCATTGCATATCTAATTCCTTCTCCTCCTCTTGGGTTTATTGCCGAAATCGCATCTCCAACAGCTACTACGTTATCATAATAAAAACGATCTTTTATACCTGCATTATATCTAAGAATACCACCATGTTTATCTATAATTCTATACTCTTTAGTTTGCAAATATTCTTCTATAATTTTTTCTGTAATAGACCTTGTTGTTTGGTTTGTTTTTTCTTGATCAATAGATTTTATGTGGGTTTTACCTGCACCTACTTTTAAAATTCTATTTTCCATCGGAAAAATCCAAGAATACCCTTTAATAGACCATTTGTGTCCTAAAAAAAACAATAATTTATCTTTAAAACGGTCATATACTTCTTGCTCTACTTCTATTAAATACTCAGTACCACTTCCTAAAACCATCTGTGGTTGCTCTTCTTTAGTATCGTACATTACTTTACGCAAAGGACCTGTAGCATCAACAGCTAATTTGGTTTTTATTTTAATAGTTTCTGATGTTGCTGTTTTTAATAACTCTATAATTAACCCGTTATCTGTTACTTCTTTTTTTATGTATTTATAGCCCATTAAAACACTTCCACCATGTTTAACGGTTTCGTCTGCTAAAAACTGACGTAATTTTTGAAAATCGACCACAACACCTTTGTTGGTTTCTCCTTTCCAGTGATATTTTTTTTTGGTGCACTGAATTATAATATCTTTCCAATAAGCACCAACAATACTATCTGGCAAATCAAACTCTTTAAGAGGCTCAAATGTCATACCTGCACTAGAAAAATTATTTAACGCAAAACTTTCATGTTTTTCTACCAATAAAACTTTATGTCCTTTTTTAGCTAAACTTCTACTTGCTTGCCCTCCTGCTGGTCCTCCACCAATTACAACAACATCATACATACTCTCTTGCATACCTCTATTACCTTTTAAACTATAAACCTCTTTCGTTTTTAATTTTTTCATAAGCAGCCTGAATGCTCTGAAATTTTTTATTTGCACCTTTTAAATGCTCTTCTCCCAAGCCTTGTAACTTATCTGGATGGTACTTTTTAACCATTTTTCTGTAAGCAGTTTTTATTTCTTTATCTGTTGCCGATTTTTCTATTTCTAAAATTTTATATGCATTTTCAGATACATCATAAAACATTGCTTTAATAGATTCAAAATCTCTTTCATTGATGTATAAATAACCTGCAATTTTTCTAATTTCTTCTACTTCTATTTCAGACACATATTTATCTGCTTTTGCAATACCAAATAAAAAATGAATTAATTGTAAACGAGAAGCATGCGACATGTTTTGCCTAATTTGAATACAAACTTGACGTGCAGATACTTTCTTTTTAATAATGCCTTTAAAAAGTTTAAACGCATTGTTGGCTCTTTCTTTGCCATACATACCAACAAATTGCATTCTAACAAAATCTAGTTCTCTTTGGTCTACTTTACCATCGCTTTTTATGACTATAGATGCTAAAACAAGTAAGCTTATTTCAAAATCTCCAGACTGGGTATCTGCTCTTTCTCTTCTGGTTTCAGTTCTTTCTCTATATTCTCTTTTTTCTTCTTTTAAATCATCATCAGAAAAACCATCTACAAAACTACCTATTGCAAAACCTAAAACAGCTCCTATAGGTCCTCCAAAAGTAAACCCTAACCCTGCTCCTAACCATTTTGTAAATTTACCCATCTGTATTTTAAAATTTAGTCCAAATATAAGAAAAGCAATACTGCTTATTTAGGGCTTCTTTTAAAAAAACACTAATTTTTACGCAACCTAATTAACAGAAAAACATCTAAAATTTACAAATACATAAAATTATTCCTATGAAATTAAGATTTACACTCTCAATAATTTATTGTTTTTTAACTTTTTTAAGTTGTCAAAACCAGCAAATAGATCAACCTATTGTTTGTACAGAAGTTTTTATACAAGGTTTACATATAACACTGGTAGATGCTGCATCATCAGAAATAATAACTGAAGATGTTACAATAACCGCTACAGATGAAGATTTTAAAGAAAATTTAAAAAGAATTGAAACGCAGACTTCTTTTTCTGGTGCAGGAGAAAGGGCAGGAACTTACGTTTTAACTATAACCTCTAGTAATTATAAGACTTTTGTTAGTAACCCTATAGTTGTATCTGCTGATGAATGCCATGTAATGACAGAATTTAGAGAATTTAAACTGCAAGCCAAATAGACTATTTATTATTTTAACTTTTACATAAATTTTATTGATAAAGAGATTGTAATAAGTATGTAACTAGACTTGAATGCTTTCTTATTTATTTTTATATTTGTAACCTAAATAATTTAAAATTATGTACCCAGAAGAATTAGTAAAACCAATGCGTGACGAGTTAGTTAACGCTGGCTTTGAAGCATTATATACAAGTGAAGACGTTGATACAGCAATGTCTAAAGAAGGAACAACTTTAGTTGTAGTTAACTCTGTTTGTGGTTGTGCTGCAGGTACTGCTAGACCTGGTGCTATTGCTTCTTTAGAGGCCGACAAAGTACCCACAAATTTAACTACTGTTTTTGCAGGTGTAGAAAAAGAATCTACACAAAAAGCACGTGAGTTTATGATTCCATTTCCTCCATCTTCTCCAGCAATTGCGTTGTTTAAAGATGGTAATTTAGTGCACATGTTAGAGCGTCATCATATAGAAGGTCGTTCTGCACAAATGATTGCTCAAAATTTAGCAGCTGCTTACGACGAACACTGTTAATTGTTAAATAAACATTATAAAAATCCACTTTTTTTGAGTGGATTTTTTTTTTACAAACATTCTTAATACATGGCATCTCTATTTTCTACATACACCAAAGAAGAACTTTTAAAAAAACTTAAAACACAAAAATTATTGTTTACAGTTAAAGTAATTGTAATTATTTTAATGTTTGTTTTTGCTTTTTACAGTACCACACAAAACGGAGTTTCTTTTTACACTTTTTTACCTTTATTTTTTATACCAATGGCATATTTAATGTATGCAGATGTAAAAAAAATAAAAGAAGAACTTGACAAAAGAAAATAATATATGACAAAAGAAATTGTTATTGAAAACACCATACAATTTGTAAAAAAAGAATTACAAAATGCAGAAGGTGGTCATGATTGGTTTCATATTGAACGTGTATTTAAAAATACTCTTTTAATTGCTAAAGATGAAAAAGTAGATGTTTTTATAGTTTCTTTAGCTGCCTTGTTACATGATATTGCTGATGCTAAATTTAATAATGGAGACGAATCTGTGGGTCCTAAATTGGCATTTAACTTTTTAAAAACACAGCAAGTAAATACGGCAACTATTAACCATGTTGTTAATATTATAAAACACATTTCTTTTAAAAATTCTTTTGATAAAAACGAAGAAAAGTTTACTTCTAAAGAATTAGAGGTAGTACAAGATGCAGATAGATTAGATGCTATTGGTGCTATTGGTATTGCACGTTGTTTTAATTACGGTGGCTTTAAAAACAGGGCTTTATACAATCCTGATATTTTACCAAACTTAACAATGACTAAAGAAGCTTATAAAAAATCTACTGCACCAACAATTAATCATTTTTATGAAAAATTGTTATTAATAAAAGATAAAATGAATACTAAAACTGGTTACAAAATTGCAGAAAAAAGACATGTTTTTATGGAAACTTTTTTAAGTCAGTTTTACAACGAATGGGAAGGTGCTAAATAGTATTGAGTTTTATTATTGAATTAAACTCATCATTTCTTTTCTATACTTAGATGCAGATTTCCCTGTAAATTCTTTAAAAAGTTTATTAAAATGAGAAAAGTTATTAAAACCACATTCGTAGCAAATATCTGTAATACTTTGCTGACTTTCAGACAACAATTTGGTTGCATGTACAACTCTGTATTCATTTACCAACTTTGTAAAAGTTTTACCTGTAGTTTTCTTAAAAAACCTACAAAAAGCAGGTACTGTCATACTTACCAAACCTGCAATTTCTTCTAAACTGATATGCTGATTAAAATTGGTATTTATATGCTTAAAAATAATATCTATTTTACTACTGTCTTGTGGTTGCGTTTCAAAAGCAAAACCATTTGCATTTAAAAGTGTATAATCGTTAGATTTAGAAAGCGTATGTAAAATTTCTAACAATATTAAAATTTGCTTAAATCCTTTTTTCTCTGAAATTTTCTCAATCTTAGGACCTAATTTTTGTTTGGTTTTAACTCCAAATAAAATTCCCTTTTTGGCTTTTTCAAACAAAACACTTATCGGTTTCATTTCTTGTACATCAAAAAACTCTTCTCCTAAAAAATCTGGTTTAAATTGTATTAACGTTTCAGAACCGTTAGTAGTAAGCCTATCTGTAAAACCATTGTGCGGTAAATTAGATCCAATTAATAGTAATTGACTGTTATTAAAGTATGATAAATGATTACCTATATGCCTCTTCCCTTTTCCTTTATTAACATACACCAATTCTATTTCAGGATGAAAATGCCAAAATGCTTTTATCTCCTTTAAAAACTCGGTATGCTTTTTTACCAGAATAGAACTCCCAAAATCTGGACTAATTTTCTCTAACGTAGGCTTCACCTTCATCTCACTATTAATTTGTTTCAAAATTACAATTCTTAACAACAATAACGTATCTAAAATTATCTAAATTGTAATCTATTTTAACTTAACATAAATTTAACAAATAGATAATTGATAATTTAGCACATAAATTAGTAAATTTTGATGATTTAAAAAAATGAAATACCATTGTATATTTGCAGTGTTATTCAAATATAGTTTTTTTTATTAAAAACATTTTCAATAAGATATAGAGGTAATTTTACCTATATAAAAGTTTAATTTAGTTAATTGTTTCGTCGAGATTAGTTACCTCGATGAGAAAAGCGAGTCTACACGGACTCGCTTTTTCTTTTCACTTACTTCACCCACCATTAAAACATCTTTTATTACTCTAAAAATTATACAACTAATTTGTATAAGTAAGTTATTAATTAAAAAAACACTTACAACGCGCTTGTATATGATTGATAAATAAATAAAAACGACCTGAATTAAAATTCAAGTCGTTTATTAACTAGATAGAAATGTTCTTTTAAACTGTAATTACACAGCTACTTCTGGTTTATGTAAACTAACTACTGCTAAAACAGCAATTCCGTTTGCCCAATAGTAGTAAGCGTCCATGCCTTCAAAAGACAATATAAAAGGTGCTGCTATAAAAACCAACGCTACTAAAAAGTCTACTGTTAAATGCAGTTTGTAAGACAGTACTTTTATAAATCCTAAATGATGATCTGTTAATATTGTTAAAGCTAAAGCTGCTATTCCTGTAGCTACAGATAACTGTAATGCTAGTGGGTTTGATGTTCCTAATCCTAATACAAAAGGAAGTAAAATTAATGCTAGTGCTACTGGATAGTCTAACAATGCGTGTATTCTTTTAGTGA
>CALHCK010000233.1 GCA_937936695.1 uncultured Polaribacter sp. | reverse complement strand
TTAAAAATAAACCAAAAGTCACGTGCATCAAAATATTTGATGTCTTTTAAAAAAATGTTATGAAGAAAACTAAATTTTCTGAAGTTTAGAAAATTCTTTGTTGTTATCTATCCAAATACTATTAATATTTAGGTAGAATTTAGCACCTTCTTTATATAGATAAAGGGTTGCTAAGGTTTCAACGGGTCTAATCCCTCCACCTTTCTTGATAACATTTCAATAAAATATTGAACTTTGATACTGCAAATATAAGTGTAGAAAAATAGAATACACAATAAAAACATATTTTTTTGAGGTTCTGCTGTTTACAACCAACCTAAAACACTAGTAATCTTTCTTAATCTTAGTAAAATATTAACTTCAAAAACAAAAATATTTAGATTTATAATGTAACTTTGCATTATATTTAAAGAGGAAAAATTTGAACTGATTGCAACCTCTTTGTTCGCTAATTATAACCAATGAACAAAAACAAAAATGCTAAAGCAGTAATTCTCTACTTCTTTTAGCGACCAAGCAATCAATTTTATTTTTCAAAAACATAAAAAGAAAAAACAATGTCATATTTATTTACATCAGAAAGTGTTTCTGAAGGACACCCAGATAAAGTAGCAGATCAAATTTCTGATGCTTTAATCGATAATTTTTTAGCGTTCGATAAATCTAGTAAAGTTGCTTGTGAAACTTTAGTTACCACAGGTCAGGTAGTTTTAGCCGGAGAGGTAAACTCTAAAACATATTTAGATGTTCAAAAAATAGCAAGAGACGTTATTAATAAAATTGGTTACACCAAAGGAGAGTATATGTTTGATGGAAACTCTTGTGGGGTTTTATCTGCTATTCATGAACAATCTCCAGATATTAATCAAGGTGTAGATAGAGCTAAACCAGAAGAGCAAGGTGCAGGAGACCAAGGAATGATGTTTGGTTATGCTACCGATGAAACTGAAAACTACATGCCTTTAGCTTTAGAATTATCGCACAGATTATTAATAGAGCTTGCTGCATTACGTAGAGAAAATAACGAGATTACTTATTTAAGACCAGATGCAAAATCTCAGGTAACTATAGAATATTCTGATGATAATGTTCCGCAAAGAATAGACGCTATTGTAATTTCTACACAACATGATGATTTTGATGCTTCTGAAGAAGTAATGTTAGCAAAAATTAAAAAAGACATCGTAGAAATTTTAATTCCTAGAGTTGTAGCTAAATTGCCTGCGCATTTACAAAAATTATTTACAGATAATATTACTTATCATATTAACCCTACGGGAGTTTTTGTAATTGGTGGTCCTCATGGTGATACTGGTTTAACAGGTAGAAAAATTATTGTAGATACTTATGGTGGTAAAGGTGCCCATGGTGGTGGTGCTTTTTCTGGAAAAGATCCATCTAAAGTAGACAGATCTGGTGCATACGCAACAAGACATATTGCTAAAAATTTAGTAGCTGCAGGTTTGTGTAAAGAAGTTTTAGTGCAAGTTTCTTATGCAATTGGTGTTGCTAAGCCTACAAGTATTAACGTAGAAACATACGGTACTGCAAAAGTTGATTTAACCGATGGAGAAATCAGCAAAAAAGTAGAAGAAATTTTTGATATGCGTCCTTACTTTATAGAACAAAGATTAAAGTTAAGAACTCCTATTTATTCAGAAACTGCTGCTTATGGTCATATGGGTAGAACTCCAGAAGTAAAAACAGTAAGTTTTACAAACCCTATGGGAGAAACTGTTTCTGAAGAAGTAGAAACATTTACTTGGGAAAAATTAGATTATGTAAACAAAGTTAAAGCTACTTTTAACTTATAGTTTACCCTTAAATAAAAGTTAAAAAAACCTTCAAAAATCAATTGATTTTTGAAGGTTTTTTTCATTTAATAAATTCGTTTAATTTAGCATTCTTAACTTACAAATTTAACTAGTGTTAATTTTAACATTTTATTGAACACTAAACAAATAGCTATGACAAAAAAAGCCTTTTCATTTTTTTTATTATCTCTCTTTTTTATTGGTTTTTCTACTGAATCTAAAGCGCAATTTTGGAAGCAAAAAAAGAAAAAAATTCAAAAAAAAATTACCAGACCTATTTCTAAACCTAAAAAAGGAGGTTTTTTACCCTACAGTAAAGTGGTTAATACCTCTTTTAAAACAGATAACGGTCTTTTTAAAGTTCATAAAAAAGAAAGTACGTATCTTTTTGAGTTACCTGACACACTTTTAAAAAGAGAATTTTTAATGGTTACTAGAATTGCAAAAACTGCAAGTGGAGTTGGTTTTGGTGGTGGAAAAGCAAACACACAAGTATTACGTTGGGAAAAGAAAAACAAAGAAATACTCTTACGTGTTGTTTCTCATAATGTAACAGCAGATAGTATTTTACCAATACACGAAGCTGTTGTAAACTCTAATTTAGAACCTATTTTATTTTCTTTTCCTATTAAAACAATTAGTAAAGATTCTACTGCTACCGTAATAGATGCTACTCCGTTGTTTTCTGTTGATATAAAATCTTTAGGATTCCCAGATCTCTTCAGAAAAAAATTTAAAATAGGTAGGTTAGATAAAAGTCGTTCTTATATTGATAGAATTAGCAGCTACCCAAAAAACATTGAAATTAGGCACATAAAAACATATGGAGCAAGTAACAACAATACAGGGGTACTTACTTTTGAAATAAGCAACTCTATGATATTACTTCCTAAAAAGCCTATGAAACGCCGTTACTTTGATGAGCGAGTTGGTTGGTTTGCTCGTAAACAAACCGATTACGGTTTAGATGCGCAAAAAAGTAAAACAGTTTCTTATTTAGACCGATGGAGACTTGAGGTAAAAGAAGAAGACATAGAAAAATTTAAAAAAGGAGAACTTGTAACTCCTAAGAAGCAAATTGTTTATTACATAGATAGAGCAACCCCAAAAAAATGGATACCTTTTATAAAACAAGGTATTAACGATTGGCAAGTTGCTTTTGAAAAAGCCGGATTTAAAAATGCAATTATAGCCAAAGATCCTCCTACAAAAGAAGAAGATCCTGATTGGTCTCCTGAAGATATTCGCTACTCTGTTGTAAGATATTTAGCTTCTTCAATACCTAACGCTAACGGACCGCATGTTAGTGATCCTAGATCTGGAGAAATTTTAGAAGCAGATATTAATTGGTATCATAATGTAATGACACTGTTACGTAATTGGTACTTTATTCAAACCGCAGCAATAAATCCAGAAGCCCGTAAAAAAGAATTTAAAACAGAGGTAATGGGTAAATTAATTCGTTTTGTATCTGCTCATGAAGTAGGTCATACATTAGGGCTTCCTCATAACATGGGTAGTTCTTTTGCATACCCTGTAGATTCTTTGCGTTCTGCTACTTTTACTCAAAAACATGGTACCGCTCCTTCTATTATGGATTATGCTCGTTTTAATTACATAGCACAACCAGAGGACAAAGGTGTAGCACTAATGCCTAAAATTGGCATTTATGATAAATATGCAATTGCATGGGGATACAAACCTATTTTAGATAAAAATGCCTACGAAGAAAAACCAATATTAGATAATTGGATTTTAAAACATGCTAATAATCCTATGTATCGTTTTGGTCATCAACAGGCAATGGAGGTTGTAGACCCTAGTTCTCAAACAGAAGATTTAGGAAATAATGCTATGAAAGCGTCTGCTTATGGTATTAAAAATTTAAAAAGAATTTTACCTAATTTAGAAAAATGGACTTCTGAAAAAGGAAAAAATTATTCGGAATTAAAAAATATGTACAATCAATTATTAGCTCAGTATACCAGATACATGGGTCATGTTAGTGCTAATATTGGTGGTGTTTACGAAAACTATAAAACAACAGATCAACAAGGAAATGTTTATACTTATACAGATAAAAAAACGCAACAAGAGGCACTTAATTTTTTAGTAAAAGAACTATTTAAAACTCCTAATTGGATTATTGATAAAAACATTTTTAATAAAATTGAGTTTTCAGGTTCTACGGAACGCGTACGTAATTTACAATCAAAAATTTTAAACAATCTTTTGTCTGTTGGTAAAATGTCTCGTTTAACAGAAAACGAAACACTTAATAACAACGCATATACTCTAGTAAATATGATGACAGATTTAAGAAAAGGTATTTGGTCTGAAATTTATAACAGAGGCTCTATAGACACTTACAGAAGAAATTTACAAAGAGCTTACCTTGATAGGTGTGATTATTTATTAAACAAAGCTAAAAATCAGAAAGGCTATAATGAAGCTTATTTAAAACAAAGTCTTGTTACTGTAAATCAATCTGATATAAAAGCTGTTGTTAGAGGAGAATTAAAACGTTTATTAAGAGATATTAAAGCAGCTTCTAATACCGGAAACTCTATAAGAAGATATCATTTAAAAGATGTTGTAGACAGAATTGACACTATTTTAAATCCTTATTAATAAAATGTCATCATAAAAAAACCTCGCTTTTACACTGCCCCCAAAAAGTTAGACACTATTTGGGGGTATTTTTATGAGCAGAAAAGTAAAGTATGATTATGCATTTAAACTTGAATGTGTAAAATTAGTTTTAGAATCAAATTATTCATCAGAAGCTGTTTCTAAACAGA
>CALHCK010000232.1 GCA_937936695.1 uncultured Polaribacter sp. | reverse complement strand
TTATCATGCCCACCACCATTAAAATGATTTCTTGCAAATTGATTTACAGAAAACTTACCTTTAGATCTAAATGATATTTTTATTATTGATTGTTCTGTATCTTCAATAAATATTGCTGCAAATATAATTCCTTTTAAAGATAAAGCGTAATTTACAACACCTTCTGTATCTCCTTTTTTAAAGTCGAATCTCTTTTTTTCAGCATTAGTTAACGTTATATATGCCGTTTTATATGTAGGCAAAATTTGTAAGTTACTTAATGCCTGACCTAGTAATAAAAGTCTATTATACGAATTTGCATCATAAACATTATTATGAATCTTATCGTTTTCAGCTCCTTTATCAATTAAGTTTGCTATAATTCTGTGTGTGGTACTTGTTGTAGATCTAAATCTAAAAGAGCCTGTATCTGTCATAATACCTGTATACAAACATGTAGCAATATTTGCATCAATTAAATTTAAATCGTTATTCATTTCTATAAATTGATACACCATTTGACTGGTAGAACAAATACTAACATCTGAATACATGTATTTAACATCATCTGGTTGTTGATGATGATCTATCATTGCAAAATCATTAGGATATTTTTCTAATGTATTCTGCATATCATGCCCTACTCTATGCAGTGCATTAAAATCTAAAAGAAATATAATTTCTGAATTATTAATTGCTTTTTGAGATTGACTGTTTTGCCAGTCGAAACGATAAGTGGTTTCTGAACCTGGTAACCAGTGTAAAAATTCTGGATACTCGTTAGGTACTACTACAGTTGCCTTGTGGCCTTTTTTTTCTAAATAAAATTTTAAGGCTAAAGTAGATCCCATTGCATCACCATCAGGGTTTCTGTGTCCAACAATTACAATATTTCTAGATTTCTCTAAAAATACGTTTAATTCTTTAAATCCTTTTAAAATCATAAGATGCGAATATACAATTTAATTAAAAAAATTATGTAATTTTGCCGCAAATTGTAAAAAACACTTTTACAATAATAAAATATAAGAAATACAAAATGGCAACAAATAGAACATTTACAATGCTTAAACCAGACGCTGTAGAAAACGGTCATACTGGTGCTATCTTAGAAAAAATTAATGCTGCTGGATTTAGAATTGTAGCGTTAAAGAAAACGCAAATGACAAAAGCTGATGCAGAAACTTTTTATGCTGTTCATAATGAGCGTCCGTTTTTTGGTGAATTAGTTGAGTTTATGACTAGAGGACCAATTGTGGCTGCTATTTTAGAAAAAGACAATGCTGTAGAAGATTTTAGAACTTTAATTGGTGCTACTAATCCTGCAGATGCTGCAGAAGGAACTATTAGAAAAATGTATGCAACTTCTATGGGAGAAAATGCTGTACACGGTTCTGATTCTGACGAAAATGCAAAAATTGAAGGTGATTTTCACTTTTCTGGAAGAGAGCAATTCTAAGACCAAACAAAATAAATATAAAAAACTCACAACTTCTGTTGTGAGTTTTTTTTATGAACTTTACACTAACATCAATTTATTTATTATTTCATCTCCCATTTCTTCATTTATCATCTTTATAATTTTTTCTTTACCATAACTTAACTCCTCCCTTAAAACAGAAGAAGATAATTGAATTATTAATGTTTTGTTTTGCAGTTTAACAGACGTTGTATGTGTAGCAACCCCTGGCCCCATCATTTTAGACCAAGTTTCTTCTACTTTAATTTTCTGCATTCCTTTACTTAAATTGTTTTCTTTTATAAAAGATTTCATTAAATCTTCTATAGAAAAAGAATCATTTTCTCTTTTTGCCATCTATGTTGTTTACTACTTTAATATATAAATAACTACAGTTTAAAAATTTGATATGCTTTATCTCCTCTTTTTAAAATACTCTCTGTTCTTTCAGAATGTGTATCAGTAATAAAAATCTGTCCAAATTCTTCTTTATTTACCAAATCTATTATTTGAGCAACCCTATTTTCATCTAATTTGTCAAAAATATCATCTAATAATAAAATTGGTGTTGTGTTTGCTTGTTGTTTAATAAAATCGAATTGTGCTAATTTTAATGCTATTAAATATGATTTCTGTTGCCCCTGAGATCCAAATTTTTTAATAGAGTAATCTCCTATTTCAAAATTTAAATCATCTTTATGAATTCCTGATGTTGTGTATTGTATAACTCGGTCTTTATCTAGAGTATTGGCTAATAAGTCTTTCATTTCTATATCATGTAACTGACTTTTATATTTTAAGTTAACCTGCTCTTTATCTCCAGAAATTACTTGATACTTATTATTAAAAATAGGTATAAATTCTTCTAAAAACTGCTGTCTTACTTTATAAATTCGTGTTCCGTATTCAGACAATTGATCATCGTAAACACTTAAATTTAAAGCATCAAAAGTTCTATTAGCTGCAAAATATTTTAACAACGCGTTTCTCTGACTTAAAACCTTATTATAAGCCATTAAGTCTTTTAAATACAATTTATTTTGTTGAGAAATTACTCCATCTATAAATTTCCGCCTTGTATCACTACCCTCTGTAACCAAATCTCTATCTGCAGGAGAAATAATAACCAAAGGTAACTGCCCAATATGCTCAGAAAATTTTTCGTAACTTTTACCGTTTCTTTTTAATATTTTTTTGTGCCCTTTTTTTAAGCTACAAACAATTTTCTCATTTCTATCATTTAAAAGATAATCTCCTTCAATCATAAAAAAAGTTTCTCCGTGCTTAATATTCTGGGTTGCCACCGCGTTAAAGTAACTTTTTGTAAAAGACAGGTAATAAATCGCATCTAAAACATTGGTTTTACCAATACCATTATTACCTACAAAGCAATTTATTTTCTGCTTAAAATCAAACGATTGAGATTCTATATTTTTAAAATTAACTAAAGAAATTTTCTGTAAATACATGAATATTTTTTGGTATTGAAAATGTTTTGCAAATTATTGAAAATTTTGCGAATTAACCGCTTTTAAAATCCAATTAAAAAAACTATTTTTGCTGCCACTAATTTTTAAGGAAACATGGCTACATACAAGAAAAAATACAAACCAAAGAATAAACCAGAAGTTGAAGTTGAAGAAGTTGAAACAATAAATGTAGAGGATAGTACAACTGCAGAAGTGTTTAATACTTTAGATGAAACTGCCTCTAAATCAGAAAAATGGATTGAAGAAAATAGCAAACCATTATTTTTAGCTTTAGTAGGTATTGTTGTTGTATTTTTAGCATACCAAGGATATAATAGATACATTGTAGAGCCTAATGAGTTAGAAGCTTCTAATGAATTGGCTTTCCCAAGAAAATATTTTAATGAGGCGTCTACTGCTGGTTCTGGTATAGATTCTTTATTAACTTTAGGTTTAGAAGGTGCTGATGGAAAATATGGTTTTTTAAATATTGCAGATTCTTATAGCGGTACAAAAGCAGGAAATTTAGCAAATTATTATGCTGGTATTTCTTACTTACAAATGAAAAAATATGACAAAGCTATAGAGTTTTTAAGTAAATTTAATTCTGATGATGAAATGTTAGGTCCTGTTTCTTTAGGAGCTATTGGTGATGCTTTTGCAGACATTAATCAACCAGAAGATGCTTTAGAGTACTATGAAAATGCTGCTAACAAAAAAGCAAATAACTTTACAACTCCTTTATTTTTATACAAGGCAGGACAAATTGCAATGGAATTAAAAAAGTTTGATAAAGCAGAAGCTTTTTTTACAAAAATAAAAGAAAGTTTTTCTAAATCTGAACAAGGTAGAGATATAGAAAAATTTATTGCAGCAGCTAAATATGCACAACAATAAAAAATCAGTAACTTTAAAATTAGTTAACCTGATTAAAGAAAAATAAAAATATGGCTACAACCAATTTATCTTATTATGATAAAGCAACAATCCCAAATGCGAAACCTTTTCGATTTGGGATTGTTGTTTCAGAATGGAATCCTGAAATTACAAAAAACTTAGAAAAAGGCGCTATAGAAACACTAATTGACTGTGGGGCTACAAAAGACAACATTATTAACTGGGAAGTTCCTGGTAGTTTTGAGCTTGTGTATGGATGCAAAAAAATGATACTATCTCAGCAAGTAGATGCCGTTATAGCTATTGGAAACGTAATACAAGGAGAAACAAAACACTTTGATTTTGTTTGTGATGGAGTTACACAAGGTATTATAGATTTAAATTTAAAATATGATGTACCTGTAATTTTTTGTGTATTAACAGACAATACCAAACAACAATCAATAGACAGATCTGGAGGTAAACTTGGAAATAAAGGAATAGAATGTGCTGTAGCTGCTGTTAAAATGGCTGCAATAAATACTATTGATAGAAATAATGATAGTATTGGTTTTTAGTTGTTAATAAACTAAAATTAAGAATACTTTAAATATCTTTTTTTGATAGACTACTAATATTTCTTTAAATTTGGAATATGAGTACAATTGGTATACTTTTTATTTTTTTTAAAATTAACCACCAATTATTTCTAAAACTATGGGATTTTTAAAACGTACACATAAAAAATTTGATTATCAACCCCGATATTATAAGGGAGAAGGAAATCCTTTTAAGATAGAACACAAACTAGATCAGTACAGAAAAACTGCTGGTAAAAACAGAAATCTTAAAGGTAAATTTAATGATGCTATAGATGACTTAAAAAATCCTGATAAAAGTGTAAATAAAACACTTTTAATAATTATCAGTATTTTAGTATTTATCTTTTTATACATTATAGATTTCGACCTTTCTATTTTCAAAATAAATTAATGTCAGACATTATTCAGCTATTACCAGATCATGTTGCTAACCAAATAGCAGCAGGAGAAGTTGTGCAACGTCCTGCTTCTGTAGTAAAAGAGTTGTTAGAAAATGCTATAGATGCTGGTGCTAACAACATTAAATTACTATTAAAAGATGCTGGTAAAACTTTAATTCAGGTAATAGACAACGGTAAAGGCATGAGTGCTACAGATGCAAGAATGTCTTTTGAGCGTCATGCAACTTCTAAAATTAAAAAAGCAGAAGATTTATTTAATCTTTGTACCAAAGGTTTTAGAGGCGAAGCCCTAGCATCTATAGCTGCAATTGCTCACGTAGAGCTAAAAACCAAACAAGAAAACGAAGAGTTAGGTACTTGTATAAAAATAGAAGGAAGTAAAATAATTAATCAAGATTTTGTTTCTACAAGTAAAGGAACTAGTTTGGCTGTAAAGAATTTATTTTATAACATTCCTGCCCGAAGAAACTTTTTAAAATCAGATACGGTTGAAACTCGTCATATTATAGACGAATTTCAAAGAGTTGCTTTGGCACACCCTTCTATTTCATTTTTACTTCATCACAATAACAACGAAGTATATCATCTAAAAAGCAGTAATTTAAGAAAACGAATTGTAAGTATTTTTGGTGCTAAAATGAATGAAAAATTAGTACCTATAAACGAACAAACAGACATTTTATCTATTGAGGGTTTTGTAGCAAAACCAGAGTTTTCTAAAAGAAAAAGAGGAGAGCAATTCTTTTTTGTTAATGATAGATTTATAAAAAGTTCTTATTTAAACCATGCAGTAGTAAACGCTTTTGATGGTTTGTTAGAGCAAGGAGCGCATCCCTCCTATTTTTTATATTTATCTGTACCTGCCAATACAATAGATATTAATATTCATCCTACAAAAACAGAAATAAAGTTTGATAATGAAAAAGCTTTATATGCAATGTTAAGAGCTACTGTTAAGCACAGTTTAGGGCAATACAATGTGGCACCTGTTTTAGATTTTAGTAGAGATGCTAATTTAGATACTCCATATCATTTTAATAAAAATACAACTACTGCAACAACACCAAAAATTACAGTAGATCCTAATTTTAATCCTTTTAAACAAGAGACAGAAAAGCCAATTTCTAACTCGTTTAACACACCTAAAAAAACTGAAAGTTGGGAAGCTTTGTATACTTCTACAGCTTTTGATGTAGAAGAAAAACAAGAAGTACTTTTTGATACATCTCAAGAAGTTAAAACACAAAAAACATTTCAAATTCAGCGTAAATATTTGCTGAGTTCTATTAAATCTGGTGCTGTTTTAATCAATCAATCATTAGCGCATCAGCGTATTTTGTATGAAGAGTTTTTAGAAAGCATTACTGTTAAAGAAGCCAATAGCCAACAATTATTATTTCCTGTTAAAATTTCTTTTTCTTCATCTGAAATAGAAATGATTTATACTATTAAAACAGAATTAGAAAATGCTGGTTTTTCTTTTGATGAATTTACAAAAGACAGTGTTACCATAAAAGGGATACCTCTTTCTGTAACCGAGAGTAAAATAACCATTGTTTTAGAAGAATTATTAAACAATATAGATTTAGAAGTACCAGATGCAAGTTTTAGTCATTTTGATATTATGGCTAAGTCATTTGCAAAAACATTGTCTATAAAAACAGGTACACAATTATCTGAAAAAGAACAAGAAACTTTAGTAAACGATTTATTTTCTTGTAAAGAACCTTCTATTTCTCCTTTTGGAAAATCGACATTTAAAACATTAACTTTAAAAGAAATAGACAACTTATTTAACAGCTAACAATGAATAAACTTACAGATGCCATAAAACACTTAATTATAATTAACGTAATCGTTTTTTTGGTTCCTCAGTTTTTAAAATTAGATTTTACCAACATGCTTGCATTGCATTTTCCAAAAAATGAACATTTTGGTATTTGGCAATACATTTCGCATTTGTTTATGCATGGTAGTTTTGCCCATATCTTGTTTAATATGTATGGTTTGTGGGCTTTTGGTTCTCCTTTAGAGCAAATGTGGGGTAAAAATAAATTTATCTTTTTTTATTTTTCGGCAGGTTTGGGTGCAGGTATTATTTATACACTTGTTAATTACTATCAATTTAATGGCGTTTATGAACTTTTTATAAATGCAGGTTTATCAGAATCAGAAATCTTATCTATTTTAGAAAAAGGCAGCACTAATGACAGTAGAGTTGTTAATGCAATTACACAAGAGCAATTTAATAAAATAACATCTTTATACAACACACCTGCTGTAGGTGCATCTGGTGCTGTATACGGAGTTTTAGCAGCTTTTGGTTTGTTTTTTAAAGATGCTAAAATGGCGTTAATCTTTTTCCCAGTTCCTATTGCAGCAAAATACTTTATACCTGTTATGATATTAGGAGATTTATTTTTTGGGATGACAAAATACTCTGTTGGTAACATTGCTCATTTTGCGCATATTGGAGGTGCTTTAATAGGTTTTTTAATTGCTTGGTATTGGAAAAAAAATCAATTTAAAATAAGTTAATGAGTTTTATAAACGACATAAAGGCTCGGTATATAAATGGTAACATTGTAGAAAAACTAATTTATGTAAACATTGGTTTGTTTCTATTTACGTTACTTGCAAGTGTTTTGTCTGATTTATATAATAGTAATAGCAGCTTAATTATAGATTGGTTAGCTTTAGACCACAGTTTTTCTAGTACGCTTTTAAAACCTTGGTCTCTTGTCACTTATGGCTTTTTACACGCTAATTTTTTACATATTCTATTTAATTTAATTGCGTTGTATTTTGTTGGAAATTTATTTGTAGAATACTTTACCGAAAAACAATTATTATACTTTTATATTTTAGGTACTGTTTTTGGCGGACTTTTATTTTTAATTAGTCAAAATTATTTTCCTTTATTCGAAGGAAAGAAAACTGTTTTAGTAGGTGCTTCTGCAGGTATTTCTGCCATTTTTGTTGGTATTGCCACATATATGCCTAACTATCAATTTAAAATCCGTTTTATTGGGTTTGTAAAACTTTGGCATTTAGCAGCGTTTTGGATAGGTTTAGACATTTTAGCTTTATCTAGTAATAATGCAGGCGGACATTTTGCGCATTTGGGTGGTGCCCTATTTGGTTTTTTATATGTGAACAAAGCTGCAAATAAAGACATTAATTTATTAGATAAAATTTTAGACTATTTTAAACCCAAAAAAAAACCTTTAAAAACAGTATATAAATCACCTAAAAAACAAAAATCAACCGTTAAAAACACATCTGTAAACCAACAAAAAATAGATGAAATTTTAGACAAAATAGGAAAATCTGGTTACGACACTTTAACAAAAGAAGAGAAAGATTTTCTATTTAAACAAGGTAAAAACTAGCATGAAAAAACTATCCTTTTTAGATAAAATTTTATATCTAGTTAATACATTACTTGCCTTACTTCTACTCTTTTCATTTGCTTTACCTTATATATCACCTAAGAACATTCCTTTTTTTGCTATTTTAAGTTTGTCAGTTCCTTTTTTATTAATTATAAATGGTTGTTTTTTTATTGATTGGTTAGTTAAATTAAAAAAACAGTTATTGTTATCATTATCTATATTGGTAATCAGTTTTTTTGCAATATCTCCTTTTTATAAATTATCTGCCAAAAATTCTGCTTTAAATGACGACTTAAAATTGGTTAGTTACAACGTAAGAATGTTTAATCATTGGGGATGGACTAAGGAGAAGAATGTAACTCAGAAAATAAAAAAATTTATTGATGATTATAGCCCAGACGTGATAGCAATTCAAGAAAATATGCTATTGCCTAAATACACTTTTAAATACCCTTATAAATACATTAAAAAAAAATATGAAAGAGGTAG